>JALVEG010000132.1 GCA_027031145.1 Saprospiraceae bacterium
TTTTATATCGATAAGAAGTTTACGGATTCTCTTGCCGGTAGAAAAAGGATATTTCATTTATATCCACTATCATTTAATGAATTTTTAAGTTTCAAAGAAGAAGAAGGATTAAATAGTGAAATTCAGTTAATGGTTAAAGAGCCAAGTTATAAATCATTGTATCAAAGAAGTATATCAAGCTATCTGAATGAATACCTTGTTTACGGAGGTTATCCTGCAGTAGTATTGGAAAAGGATCCTGAAGAAAAAAAATATTTGTTAAATGAATTGAAAGATTCTTATCTTAGAAAAGATATTTTGGAATCAAATGTTGATAAGGAAACAAAATTTATGATTTTATTACAATTGCTTTCAAGTCAAACAGGCAATCTGGTCAATAAAAATGAACTGGGCAAGATAATCGGAATTGATAATAAAACAGTGGAAAGATATGTTTACATCCTTTCAAAATGCTTTCATATCGATCTGATAAATCCGTTTTACAATAATATCAGAAAAGAATTGATCAAAATGAAAAAGATTTATTTTAATGATCTTGGTTTGAGAAACAGTCTGATCAATAATTTTGAATTGCCTGTAATGAGGGAAGACAAAGGAGCCTTATTTGAAAATTTTATCTATAATCAATTAAGAATAAAATATAACAAAAACGATATTCATTTTTGGAGAACAGCAGATGGCAATGAAGTTGATTTTATTATAAAAAAAGGATCGAATACTGGAATAGCTTATGAAATAAAATGGGATTGCAATAAATTTAATAAGAAAAAATATAAAAGATTTACTATGCATTATCCTGATATTGAACTTTTGTGTCTGGATAAAGATAACAAGGATATTTTAAGCTATTAATAAATAATAGATAAATTAGGATTTAGAATCCTAAAATATCTGATATTATTGGATTCTGATTCCTATATTATCGATTTTTGTTTTATTAAGTGTTGTTCTATTCTTATTTTGACAGTAAACGTGTAAAAAGGGTTTCAACTCTGACACTTATTTAAGATGAGAAATTATTGTTTAGCTATGTGTAGTACGGGATCTTAAAACTCCACACTTTTATATTACTAATAATCATACTTGCCTATACTTCAAATTTTACCCGCATTAAGTATAATTTTTGTTGAAGTTCGTTTTCATATCATTTCAAAACTTCGTTTTACTTTAATAAATTTATCTGCAATTATACGTTTTGATTTTTCTCTTTCCGGATAATCTTTTTGTAAAAATTCTATTATTGAATTATTTTCAATTTTATCAATTATTTCAGGATTTCGTACAATTTGTTTGATAAAATCAAAAGTTAAACCCACATTTCTATTTACTGTTTCTTTATTTGTCATTTTTTTAATTTTTTAATGTATCTGTTTCTATAAAATTCCCATCGGTCTTTTAAGTCTTGTTCTACATAGGATAATGCATTTCAAGATTATCAAATTCAATCACTTGCTTTTCTTTATCTCCATTGGGAAATAAAACATCTCTATGAAAAAATCCGTGTGCACAATCATACCGGACTATTGCATTCCATTTGCCCTCAATTAATGTTTCATATTGAACAACTATATCAACAGCTTTTCCATTTTCAATTATTATTCGCATTCGGAGTCTCTCATGACTGTATTTATCAAATATTAATAAACTCTTTCTTTCCCAAAACTTTTAATTATTCTGTCTGATAGCAAAGTTATAAATAATTTTATTAATCACTATATGTTTCTCAAACGAAGGGTGCATTTCATTTTTTCGTTTTTTCCTAATCTTGCCTCTAACTCCTAAAGGAGAACCCAACCCGCAATGCGAAAAAATGAAATATACCTCAAATAAACTAATAGGGTATGATACTTTTGAAGAGAAAAAAAAGGATTTTTAATTAAAATGATTTTACGCGAGGAGAAACAAAATAGAAATTAGCCTGTTATATTCTTATTTTGATAGTTTTTATTTTATCTTTCATTTGAATTAAGAAGCATATAATTAAGAAAATACCTGCAAATTTACTAATTTCGCAATTTGAAAAAATAATATTTAATAATTTTTAAAATAAGAGTTATGGCTTTTGATATAGATATGATTAAAAAAGTATATAAAACTATTCCTGATAGAGTTGATAAGGCTCGAAAGATGTTAGGAAGACCTATGACTTTGACAGAAAAGATATTGTATTCTCATTTGTGGGATGGAGATCCTGTTAAGGAATTTAAAAGAGGGGCTGATTATGTTGATTTTAAAGTTGATAGAGTTGCTATGCAGGATGCAACTGCGCAAATGGCATTATTGCAATTTATGTTGGCCGGCAAGAAAAAAGTTGCTGTACCATCTTCTGTTCACCTGGATCACCTGATTCAGGCTCATGACGGTGCTGATAAAGATCTGCAAGAAGCATTGAATAAAAACAATGAAGTTTACAATTTTTTAGAGTCGGTATCAAGAAAATACGGTATTGGATTCTGGAAACCCGGTGCAGGAATTATACATCAGGTAGTATTGGAAAATTATGCATATCCGGGAGGCTTGATGATAGGAACCGACTCTCATACTGTTAATGCCGGTGGTTTGGGTATGGTTGCTATCGGAGTTGGTGGTGCAGATGCAGTGGATGTGATGGCTGATATGCCTTGGGAACTTAAATTTCCAAAACTGATAGGAGTAAAATTAACAGGCAAACTCAATGGATGGTCTGCACCTAAAGATATCATATTAAAAGTTGCCGGTATATTAACTGTAAAGGGAGGTACCGGAGCTATAATTGAATATTTTGGTTCCGGAGCGGAAGAATTGTCAGCTACTGGCAAGGGAACTATTTGCAATATGGGAGCTGAAGTAGGAGCGACCAATTCCAATTTTGCTTATGATGAAGCTATGGAAAGATATCTCAGAGCAACAGGCAGGGATGATGTTGCAGATGCTGCAAATGAAATAAAAGATTATTTGAAATCTGACCCTGAAGTGTATGCAAACCCTGAAAAATATTATGATCAATTGATAGAGATCAATCTGGATGAATTGAATCCGCACCTCAATGGTCCATTCACTCCTGACAGGGATACTCCTATTGATAAAATGAAAGAAGTGGCACCAGCTAATGACTGGCCTTTAAAAGTTGAATGGGGACTGATAGGTTCTTGTACAAATTCATCTTATGAAGATCTTTCCAGAGCAGCTTCGATCGCCAAACAGGCAATTGACAAAGGAATTACTTTAAAAGCAGGATTGGGAATAAATCCAGGTTCCGAACAGGTAAAATATACTGCGGAAAGAGATGGCATACTCGATACATTCAAAGAACTTGGAGCATTGATATTCACAAATGCCTGCGGTCCTTGTATCGGTCAGTGGAAAAGAGATGATATTGAGGGAAATCCAAAGAATACTATTGTACATTCATTCAACAGGAATTTTGCTAAAAGAGCTGACGGCAATCCCAATACTTATGCCTTTGTTGCTTCCCCTGAAATGGTTATGGCATTGGCAATATCCGGAAGGTTGGATTTTAATCCTGCGACTGATACTGTTAAAAACGATAAAGGTGAAGATGTGAAATTGGATTTGCCAACAGGTTGGGAATTACCTCCCAAAGGATTTGCTGTTGATGATCCGGGATTCATTCCACCGGAAGAAGACGGAAGTGATATAGAAATAGTTGTTAATCCTTTATCCGAAAGATTGCAATTGCTTTCTCCGTTTCCCGCATGGAATGGTGACAATATTTACAATGCGCCATTATTGATAAAAGTAGTAGGAAAATGTACTACTGACCATATTTCCATGGCAGGACCCTGGTTGAAATACAGAGGTCATTTGGATAATATTTCCAATAATATGCTGATCGGAGGAGTAAATGCTTTCAATAACAAAGTAGGAGAAACAAAAAATCCTCTTTCAGGAAAATACGAAGCAGTACCTAAAGTTGCAAGAGACCTAAAAGAAGCAAAATTACAATCTGTAATAGTAGGTGACCACAATTATGGTGAAGGATCTTCAAGGGAGCATGCGGCAATGGAACCGAGACATCTTGGAGTTATCGCAGTTATCGTAAAATCATTTGCAAGAATTCACGAGACAAATCTTAAAAAGCAGGGTATGCTTGCTTTGACATTTGCGAATGAAGCGGATTATGATAAGATCCATGAAGATGACAGATTCAATTTTGTTGACCTCAAAGATTTTGCTCCGGGAAAACAACTTACTATTGAAATAGAGCACAGTGATAAATCCATTGATATTATCAAGGTAAATCATACTTACAATGCTCAACAAATAGAATGGTTTAAAGCCGGAAGTGCATTGAATTATCTAAGAAAATAGAATGTGTTTTCTATAATAATATAAAGTATCTACTCAGGTAGGATGCTTTTGACATGAAAACGATCTATTTTTTTGCCAAATGAAGCT
>JALVEG010000133.1 GCA_027031145.1 Saprospiraceae bacterium
ACCCGCAGGTAGTGCATCATCCAGACTTACATTGGTAGCATCAGATGGACCATTGTTTGTTACGGTAATGGTAAAAGTAACTATATCTCCTTCATCAGGTGTAGCATCACCACTGGCAAGGGTTTTTACCGTTACCAGATCAGCTGGTTCATAAATCGGTGCTCCTGCACACAATCCTATAATCGTAGGTGTATTTACGCAGTCAAATGTTGGTACCTGATCATTTACATCTGTACCATCTCCCATACTACCATGTATCTTATGTCCAACATAACAAAATGTTTGTGCATTTTCCTTAACATAAAGAGAGGTATGGCCCCCCATCTCTATATAGGCAGCACTATCAGCTCCTACAGTAAACCCTCCGGGTACTGCAGGATAATTAGCATCACCTACTCCACCTAATGCATCATATGAATCTTTTCCCCAAAAACGTATACTCCTATCTGAAAGTATTGTTCCCGCCGTAGGATAATGATCTGTATTGTCCTGAGCACTAATAAATATCACATCTGTCAGATCTACTCCCGAAGATGCTTTTACCTTAATCCATGAATTAGCATTTGTTGTATTTGCCTGACCAAGTTGGCCATCTGAATTATCTCCCAATACATATATTTTTGTATCATCTGGATTAAGTACAAAATAACTTAAGCCATCATCTCTATCTGCTCCTGTAACTGCGATCATTGTAGGTATTGTTCCTGTGAAGGGTGGTGTCATTAATGTTGCCCTTCCCTGATTACCAGCACTAGATCCATCTCCTTTATATACATCATATCCCCATGTATAATACTCTCCATTTGAAGTATATGCAAATACTCCAGAATAATGAGCTTTTAACATAATCACATCTGTCAAATAATTTCCGGCTGATACTTCAACATGATGCCAATTGGTATCCGAAGACCCTGAATTGTCTCCGTAAAGCCTTCTTCTATTTCCCAAGATATATACTTCTCCCGTATTTACTACCAATGCAAGCACATCATCGGAAGCTGTCATGTAATATACATCTCCGGGAGCAACTCCTGAAGGAAGGGATATCGATTGAAAATCCGAACTGCTTGTCAAAGAAGAACTAATCACTTCTCCTTCATAACCCCAAACATACAATCCTGTCGTTGTTAAAAGAAATGATTGATTGTCATGTCCGGCCATTGTGGCAAATATCGCATCTCCGGTATAGTTGTATCCACTATTTGGATGTATGGCAACGGGCACCAGATTATTTGATGACCCATCCGGTGCAGCATTCACTCCCCAGGTTACATATCCTGTATCAACTTTGGCAATTGAAGCATGATAGGCTGAAATAATATCATCATTATTATTATCGCAATATCCTCCATTTTGTGCCTGAACACTTTGGACAAATAAAGCAATTACTGAAAAAATACTTAAAATAACTGAATTTTTCAATGTCAATAGCAATTTGTTATTAGTTTTCATTATACTTGATTTAAAAATATTAACCTGTTAAAAGAATCTTTTTATTTTTTATCTTCTTTATAGTATCTTCACGAAAACTAATCAAATTTGAAATTGAATCTTTTTGTTATCTTTTGACTTTTTTACACGTGATTGATACTAAGTCATCAAATCATTGCAAAAAAACCAAAATCTATACAAAAATTATCTGAATTTCAAAAATTGTCTGTTTTCGGACAGACACTATATAAAAAAAGTAATTTGAATATTCTATCCATTATTATGTAATTAGAATATTACTTAGCAATGAAATTACTTCTCATTCATTATCAATCTCTTACGTTGTACTTAAAATTACTATTTATTGAAAAGGAATCTCTTTTTTCAAAATCTTAAAAAAATAATTCCTTTTGGAAAGGTTGGTTTTTTTAATATTTCAACACATTTTTATAAAACAAAAACATGATTTATGTGCAATAATAATAATATTTTATATATTAAACAATTTTTTAATATATTTTTTTGCATATATAAGTATTTTGTCTGACTTAAGACATTTTTATTACATTAAATATAAATGCATTATCCACAACTTATAAAATAGCGACATCAATAATAAAACAAAAAAGAGGCAGTCAATTTACATTGGCTGCCTCTTTGTTTTCTTAAATAAATATCATCAATGTTTGAGTACTATCAGTTTCTTAAACATCACTTTACTATCTGATTCAAATCTCAGGTAATATGTTGCAGGACTTAGTTCTCTTACATCTATCGCAACATCATTATGTCCTAATTTGAATTCTTCATTTACTGCATTTCCTATCGCTAATTTTCCATTGATATCATATACATCTATTCTGACTTTTGCATCTGACTTCAATTCAAATTCAATATTTGCAATATTCGACACAGGATTCGGATATATCTCAAATATATTATTTTCCGACTTATTACTGATAAAGACTGCGACTACCTTACTCTTTGTAGTTAAGCCCGTTCCCTCTACCTGTATTATCCTGTAATAATATATTCCATTGCTGAACTTATCATAATCATCAAATTCATAGGAATTCGTATTTCCTCCTTTGGATAATACTTCTCCAACCTGCTCAAATCCTTTTGCTTCTTCATAGGATCTTTGTACTATGTATTTTTCAATACCTTCTTCATTTGCAACTAACCAATATACTCCTACATGATCTCCTCTCCACTCGGCTCCTATATTCATATAGTTCAAAGGTAATGTACCTTCTGCTATTCCCGCATCCTGATGTTGTACTGATTCGCCGGATTGTGTTGCAAACATATCCGTTGTTCCATATCCATAAGAATTTGATACATCACTATCCAGTGTATCTACACCCTGATTGTCTATCGTAAATCCATATCCACCCGAATACTCTGATGGTATATTGAATTTTAGATAATAATCCTCTACCTGTAGATAACTCAAATCATAGTATCCAAATTGATTTGTAACTGTAGAACTATATACATCTCCGTATGAATCGTACAATTCAACAACCATATTCGGTACTCCTGATTCATCTTCTTCTCTTACACCGTTATTATTCTCATCTACCCAGGCCAAACTATTGGTAACCTGTGCCATCTCATAGTATCCCGCATCTATATCAAGATTTGGAGAATCGCTTGACCTTAGTACAAATGCATCGGTTGTTCCCAAGCCATAAGCCCTCGTAATGTCACTGTCTATCGAATCATCGCCTCTGTCAGGTTGCGCCGGTACCAATCCATATGGTGGTGTAACAAATCTCAAATGATATGTTCCCGGATTCGCGCAGAAGTAATAATATCCGTCTCCACATACACTCCTCGGATCTATTCCTGTATAGGTATAATCCCATAGTACCCATGTTCCATTATCAAATCTGTATAATTCTACTTTTAGTCCGTTCACTCCTGTTTCTCCTTCATCATACAGATTGTTCTTATTAATATCCAGCCATACCAGATCTCCTATCTCACTACATTTATACAATCCCAGATCCCATGTTATATCAACTTCGCCGGGATCTAAATGAGTGGTCTCTGTTGTATTTGTACCATTACTATCATCAACATCACTATCGATTGTATCATCTAATCCGGTATTCTCAAATGTCCTGTCCCATTCTTCAGGATATTCAAACTTCAGATAATAATCTCCGGGCATCAGATATTCAAACAGATATTTGCCTGTTGCATCCGTTAATTGTTCACTTACATAAGTACCATCTGCCTGATACAGGATTACGGTTATTCCCGGAATACCCGGTTCATCATATTCCTGCAATCCGTCTCCATCCATGTCTTCCCATACATAGTCTCCAATAGTAGCAAGCTCAATAATACCCGCATCATATGTACTGTCTCTTTCTCCCGGTTCAATCAATGTACATGGTCCTACTCCAAATGCATCAACATCGCTATCCAGACTATCACTTACTCCCATATCCCTGAATGTCCAACCATAATCCGGTGCCTTATCTCCTAAATCAAATGCAACATAGTATTCCTTCATTGGCAATAAGAAATCAAAGAAGTAAAATCCGGTTGCATCCGTAGTATCTTTTCTTATAAAGTTACCATCACAATCATACAACGTAGCTATTATACCTTCTACTCCAGGTTCATTCGGATCCTGAATTCCATCACCATCAAGGTCTTCCCAAACAGTATCTCCCAATGCTCCGGTCACTTCAACTTTTTCAGGATCATGATCATCTTCATCTTCTCCTTTGTTTCTATAATCTCCTGTTATTTTGTTATCATCCGGTCCGTCAGGTTCAACTGCTCGTTCATGTGGCGCATCTGAATCAGGATAACTATCTGCTTCATCTCCATTACGATTCACTCCCAAAGTATCAACTATCTCCGCAATTTCACTCCAGTTTGTCCAATCTTCCAGTGTCGGATTTGCAGCAATCTGCACTATCAGATTTAAGGCTATCT
>JALVEG010000134.1 GCA_027031145.1 Saprospiraceae bacterium
CTATCATTTCAGTATTGTCTCCCGAATATATCAAATAGGGTTGTTTCCTGAAAACAGGTGTAGTTTCATTTGTTGTTTCAAGTTTGAGATCGAAACTGACATCCGAACTTGTCTCATTACGCTGATGAACTTCAACAGCTATAAGATTTGTACCAGCTACCAAATAACTTGAAGAAATGAGGTATTCAAAATAAGTGTCTTCGTCACTACCACCGACTGTGTGGGAAGCATGGGTTAAGTAATTTATTGTGCCTGAAGGCATATTTGTTCTCTGTACTTCCGTACCATTTATATACACAACAGCACCATCATCCCTCAGTATTTGTAAACTCAGATTTTGAGTTTCATTTGGATTGGAAACATTGAACTCATGTCTGAAATAGTATGTTATATACTTATGCTGAGAATCATTTCCATAATTTATCACGGTTTGTTCATCTCCGTCTCCATACCCGAGTTGAGCATGTCCTGACGACCATGAAGAATCATCATAGCTTGTCTCTTTCCACGCAGTACCCTGATCGGAGCCGTCGTCAAGATATTTCCATGTACTTCCTTTAGCTACCAAAACAGTCTGACCGGATACTTTCGTATTACAAAATACAAATATAATTAGGAACGAAAGTAAAAAAGTTATTGAACTTTTCATAATATTTTATTTTTAACAGTTTTATTAATCAATTATTCTGCCCGGAGACCATCCTGCTCCGGATTTATTTAATGCTTGTTCTATATTTACAACATTAGTGTTTTTTATTTGTTTTATTTTTTCAATAATTTCCGGTATTTTTTTCTTTAAAATATTCAAAGCATCTCTTTCTGCTGCTGTCACAGGTGCGGTAGTATTGTAATGTGTATAAACCAGAAAATACAACCGGTCATTTAACGGTACGGGTTGAGGCCATCTTTCCTCAGGGCTTGCAGGAGGTTTTTGACCTTCAAAAGTCCATTTCAGATCCGTAAGTTTCTTTTCGGTTTCTTCTATTTCCTTAAATAGTCCGGTACTGACTCCCGGTGTTGAATTAGCCAATTGTTTCAAATTTCTGATCTTAAGCAGAAGTTCGTTAACTTCCGATTGAGCCATTGTACTTTTTCTGTAAATATCAACTACTTCTTTTATATAAGATGCCAATTCATTTTTATTTGCTGCAGGCAAAGTAGTTAAGTTCAAAGGAGTGAGGTTGAAAATATTATTTTGTGATAAGGTGTCTATATTTCCTCTGTAATATCTAAATACATCAACGGTATATTTACCAGGTAAAGCCAACATGCCATCATTACTTTTCTTTAATGGGTCGAATTTCGGATTTCGCAACTTCATTGGTCCGGGGTTTGTATATCTCAGATTCCAGGTTAATCTGTTTATCCCTTTTGATATATTTTTTGTTAGTTTCCTGACAGGATTACCCATTTCATCTTTAATGCTGAATATTAGATAAGGTTTTACTTCTTCATCTTCTTTTCTCAATTCATCCAAAGTAGGGTATGGGATCTTTGCTTTTTCTTTGATCAGTTTCTTTTCTTTTTCCCGTCTTATTTGTTTTAATGTTTTTGGAACTTCTTTTACATAATAGGTGAAGGTAGCTCCGAAAGGTTCATTTTTATCTTTGTGTTGTACGGAGCCAAAACCATATCCTCCTCTGTTTCTGGGCACATACAATTTAGCATCTTTAACAGGAAACATATAGAATTCTTTCTCTACCAGCTCGTTATTTACTTCACGTAGCGGAGCATAATTATCCAAAATATAAAATCCTCTTCCAAAAGTGGCAATTACAATATCTTCTTCTCCTTCATGCAAAGCAATGTCACGTACTGCAATAGTAGGGAGTCCCGCTTTAAGTTTTACCCATTCCTTTCCTCCGTTGTTTGAAAAATAAAAACCGAATTCAGTTCCAAGAAACAATAAATCCTTATCAATAAAATCCTGTTTTATTGTATGAACAGGCAATTTTTCAGGCAGGTTACCTGAAATAGAAGTCCATGACTTACCCAGATCTGTGCTTTTCAGGATATAAGGAGTGAAATCAAAATGTTTTCTATTGTCAAAAGTTACATAAACAGTATTAGCATCAAATCCTGATGGCTCGATATCACTGATATATGTATATTCAGGTACATCGGGGAAAGAACTGATCTTTTTCCATGTTTTTCCTCCGTCATCGGTTATACTAAGCACTCCGTCGTCAGTACCGACAAATATCAATCCCTCTTTAACCGGAGATTCTGCAAGAGAGACAGCTGTCCCGTACAACGATGTTGATACATCTTTGGCTACTCCGTCGTAACCCCAATATCTTCCCATTACTTTCCAGCTGTTTCTATCCATTCCCGAAGTAATATCATCGCTTATTTTTTTCCATGATTGTCCTCTGTCATCAGATTGAAAAACATAATTAGCAGCCATATAAAGTCGCTGTGAATTATGTTTACTCAGGATAAACGGTGCATTCCAATTCCATTTGTAAAGCAAGTCACCTTCGGCTTCCCGTGGTTTGATATTTATCCTTTCGCCGCTTTTCTTATCATATCTATAGATATTTCCATATTGGTATTCCGAATAAACAATATTGTGATCATTCTGATCTACTGCCTGCCAGAATCCGTCACCACCAAGGGTGATATCCCATTCGCAGCGGGAGATGCCATCGGTGTACAATGTATTGGAAGGCGCACCGAGACTGCTATTATCTTGCGTACCTCCATAAACATAATAAAATGGAAATGCTTTATCTATACCCACACGATAAAACTGAGTAACAGGAAGGAGTTTATGATTGAAGGTTTTTCCTCCGTCAAAAGTTTCATATAATCCACCGTCCGTACCGATCATAAAATGGTTTTCGTCATTATTGTCTATCCAAAACGCATGATCATCAACATGCCTCTTATTGTTTCCGATATTTTTCCATGTTTTACCACCGTCGGTTGTATATTTGGATCGGGTTTCCAGAGAATAAACGGTATTTTCATCAAATGGACTCGCAGCTATAGTACAAAAATATTGTCCACTGGTATTGTAATCACTCATTTTGTTCCAGGTTTCACCTCTGTCCGTGGATTTGAAAAATCCTCCTTTTCCCATCGCTGCTTCAACCATTGCATATACGGTATTGTGATTAACAGGAGATACAGCTATAGCTATCCCCCCTTTATCAACAGCGGGAATTCCTTTTTTCAGTTTACGCCAGTTTTCTCCACCGTCTGTACTTTTCCAAATAGCTGATTCAGGTCCTCCTCCGATACGGGTTTGTGTTCTTCTGCGTCTTTGTTCAGATGTTGCATACATGATATTGTGATCGACTGGATCCATTTCCACGAAATTGATACCGGTGTTTTCACTTACTTCCAGGATTTTTTCCCATGTCTTACCTCCATCCTCTGTTTTATACAATCCACGGTCACCTCCAGGCCCCCAGACAGAACCTTCGGCTGCAACAAATACTATATCACTGTTTTCCGGATGGATAAGTATCCTACCAATATGATAAGATTGCTTAAGTCCCATATTTTTCCAAGATTTGCCTCCATCGACACTTTTATACACTCCATCACCGTAGCTAACAGATCTTTGGTGATTGTTTTCACCTGTTCCCGCCCATATTACATTATGATTTTTCGGATCCATTGCAAGACATCCTACAGAATACACAGGATAGTTGTCAAAGACAGGTTTAAAGGTAGTACCGTTATTAACTGTTTTCCATATTCCGCCTGCAGCAACTGAAACAAAATATTCGGATGTGTTATCAGGATTTACAGCGAGATCAGAGATACGTCCTGATACAAATGCAGGAACCAGATTTCTGAATTTCAATCCCGAATATATTTTTTCAGGGATAGTATCTGTATTTTTTGCAAAAGCAGATGAAAATATTGCAAAAATTATAATAATAACCAGATTTGTTCTTAAGAATAGAGATCTATTTTTCATAATATTTTAAATTTGGATGATGAACAAAAAAAATAAGTTTGTAAATTTAATAATTAATTATAAAACTAAATAAAATAGGGTGTAGAAATAGACGAAACTGTTATGTTTGTCTATAAATCTTTGATAGTATCTGCTCAGGTGGGATCATTTGGGGTCATCATGTTGCATGTTTCATGTTTCATGTTGTTTACTAAAAAACAATGGGGTGTTTATTGCAAAGGGAGAAGGTATTGGACTGTCAAATTTATTTGACAGAAAACTATGTTTGGAAGTTTTTGATATTATGATATTTTTGAATATCGAATATCGAATATAGAACAAGGAATGATGATTTTGAAGTTGAGATACTGTCTTGTCCTGAAATAGGTTGACTCGAAAAGTCAACAAAAATCAGGATTATGAGAAGAAAAGTAAAACGATTTCCGGACGATGTTGCATTAAAA
>JALVEG010000135.1 GCA_027031145.1 Saprospiraceae bacterium
CCTGCTTTAAATGAAGAAGCATCACTTACTTTGATTGTAGTAGAGCCCTTATTATATCCGCCTACTATATCTACATAGGAACCATAGTCATATTTAAGTATCCTGAATAAATCAGTATTGGAATTTGAAATTATCCTTGTTGAATCTGATGAATAACCTCTGATTATTCTCCCTTGAACCATATCAATTCTTGAATTTAACAGATATGTTCCGGGTGGAAAATAAAAAACGCAAGGAGAAGGATAATCAGTTGTATCATTAATCAAAATTTGGAGATTTGAGGAATTATCCTCGACACCATTGTTATTCAGTGAGGGGGAAGTTTCAAGTACATTATAGATTGATACGGGACAGCTTATAGTTTGTGAGTCCAGACCGGCTATACTCCAATCAACGATTCTTGAAATCGGCAAATCACCATCCAAACGCTTCTGAAAATTTGTTGTATGATAAGTATATTTAGCATTATTAACGCTTTGGGGATTAATGTTGCCTAAAAGCATTACAACAATGATGAGTGTAATTGTTGTTTTTTTCATTTTAATTATTTTTTATTGTCTGTTTCCGTACAATCGCTAATTGGTAGTTTAAGTATTACTACTTACACTTATAATTCGCTTCCCATGTTTCAAAAAATTTGATTCCGATCCTCTTCATACTTTCCGTAACATAATGACCGATTGGTGGCGGGTTTTTTGGATAGTAATCAGGAGAATTTTTATCATTTGATTGAGGTATCAGACTTACTTTATTATCTTCTTTAGCGATATTTTTCATCCCTTCCACGACTTTTCCGCTACCTACCTGAAACATTATAAACGGTAGTTCCGGCTTGTTTAATTGTTTTCTAACTTCAAAAATAAGATTTTTTAAGTTCTCTTCATAGGTTTCGGAAGGTAGCTTTCCGTGTTTTTTCGTACCGCTATCGGATTCACCCTGTACCCATAGCATTCCACATATTTCGTATCCGGAAGTATCAAATTGAGATAAAACATCTTTGGTGTATTGTATGAAATCGGAAAATAATTTAGGTTTGTTTTCTTCCCCCATCAATTTTGCTTTTTCGATATCCCAATACGGATTCCAACAGCCGTAAAGAGATGTTCCTCCCTGTGATCTCTTTATGAAAACAAACTTATCATCAGGATATTTTTGTGTTAGATTGATGCCAAAAAATATCTCCGGACCAAAACAATGAGTCAATCCGAACTTTTTCTGAACATAATTGGTAGGTGTAGTCAACTGCAATGGGGTTACCGGTTTGTGATTATAATAAAAATCAATTTTTTCACCGGCTTTTTTAAGAGCATCCAGGTCTGCTTTTGACAATTTATCTCCATCTGCTCTTCCTTCCATATTGGATTGTCCCGCAAAAAGAAAAACCTTGATCTTCTTATTCGCCGGTTTATGGTTTATACTTTTTTGGTTGCATGCGGTTATTAAAACGATAGTCAGGATTATAAATAATATATTTTTCATCTGTTTAAAATTTTTATTTTGTTATAAAATAATAAAAATTTATAATACATTCAGGAACTCTCATGAATTTTTTTAATCATTCACTTGTGTGTATTTTATGATTAATAAAATTCATGTTCGTTTCATTTAATTGGATTTTATGATTTTTTTAAATTCAATGCCTTTTTCCATAAATAATTCTAAAATATACAGCCCGTTGGATATATCGACATCTACGGTTGATATCGTGGAATTTATATCCGATATTTTTTTGATTATCCTTCCGTTTATGTCAACCAGCTGAATTTTATGTATAATTTTATCGGATTTAATAAATATTTTATTTTGAATGGGATTTGGATATATTTTTATATTGTTAAAATGTTCATTTTCTGTGATAGTTGGTTTTATTTCGATAAAATGGCATCCGCTTGGAAATGTATAATCATTTTTAGTGATTTTGACGCAGTACCTTCCTGATTTTTCAGGAGAAAATGATTGTTCTGTTGCTCCTCCGATAGGGTTTTGCAAAAGATCACAATCGCACCATCTGTAAGTTGCATCACTTTCATTTGCTTTAAGGGAATTTCCATCAATAATAACAGAAGTATCTATATCTGTCTGAGGGAAAATAGCAGGGGGAAATGCTTTGTAAACATCATAAAAAAACAGTCTAAAATCAACACCGTTTAAAATAAAATAATCCCTTGCTTCATCTTGGATATTTTTCAATTGATTATTGTATTGATAAGCTATATTATCTTTACCGTAAATGTATTTTTCCACAATGTTTTTATACTGAGAATTTGAATTACCCGGATTGTATCCATTCAAACGATATTGAGCAGATAAACTTGTTCTGGTATAGTCATTACCTATCAATTCTATTAGCCTGTCTTCCAGTTTATTTTTGACGGATTCTATTTTATTTGAAA
Source organism: Saprospiraceae bacterium (assembly GCA_027031145.1). Classification (GTDB taxonomy): domain Bacteria; phylum Bacteroidota; class Bacteroidia; order Chitinophagales; family Saprospiraceae; genus JADJGA01. The sequence continues at coordinate 2,394 of JALVEG010000135.1, forward strand.
AATTAATTATATCCTGATTACCATTCTTGACTCCTTCTTTCATCAAATCTCTGAATTTAGCCGTCAATTCCAATCCGGCATTACTCCTGTTGGTATAATTGTCATGATGAATTCTTTCACCGGGCCAAATTTCTATATTTATATCGGGATTCTCATAGAAAAAACGTGTTAGCCCCAATTTATCCAAATATACATTTTTCCCGTTTATTTCTATTTCCAATTCCGCCGAAAGCAGATCACCCGTCCAGGAGGTTTCTATTTTTTTACTCAATATTTCCGAGTTGTTGGGAATAATGATATTTTCGCTTTTAAATTCAAAATTCCCTTCGGTTGTTTTTCCGCTAATGATGAATTTTAATGAAGCATTTGCAGTATCATCCGTACCTGCATAGGCAAGAACATCATATTTCCCGGGTCCATTATTTTTCAATGCTAAAGTAATATTTTGTTTTATTGTTGATTTACCGGAAGTTGAAGCTATTTTCAAAAAATTGTTCTCTTTTTCATTGTTGACAGAAAATGATTCAGCTGATATATTCCAGTATTTTGAGTTTTGTTCAAATCCGGGATTGGAAAGCAGATTGCACCAAATATCCGGACCTGAAGTCAAGGTTTTTTCCAGTCCGTCGTAAATCCATTCTTCGAGAATACCATCTCCATCATGATCTATTTGAGCATCAAAAATACTCGTATGCCCGTCAAACATCATCAAATAAGCATAAGGAATTCCCCTGTCAATAAATCTTCTGTTGACATTTATGGCAATAGGTTCACCATACCACCATTCACGTTCGTCGGTCATGGAATCCCATGCTCCACTCCAAACCGCTTGTTTTGTAGAATCCATATATTCCCATGCTTGTTGTACTAACCGGATATTGTCCATCGCATCGGATTTTAGTACATGAAAATCCCAAATGTAATAAATGCCTGCATCAGCAGGAACCGGATTATAAGCTTTGGTGTTGAAAAAATCTATACCCGGACCATAAGGATTATCACTTCTGTTCTCAGGTTGAATAGCAAAATATATCAATAATCGTGTCGGATTTGTTTTTCTTATTTCGGTTGTAATGGCTTCATAATAATCCATAATGCGATGCGGATCCTCATTTTTCAACAAATTATATGGTTCGATGAATAGATTGAAGATCAGTCTGTGACTTTTATTTTTGAATCTATTGGCAACATATCCCCACCAGGAGATCATTTTATCGTAATCACCCGGATTATCATTTGTCAATCCGTAAAAAGTAATAACAGGAGCCAGCTCTTTACTCAAAACATCATCTATAATGAATTCAAGTTCATCCAACAACTTATCATCATTTGCATCATAAGGAGGTCCTTGTGCAATAGCTTTTATCATGGGGTTTTTGTCTCCCTGATATCGTATCCGTACGCTTTTAAAACCTGTATCTTTTATTATATCTCCGTATTTAGATTTGTACGGGGCAGATATATTACCATTCCAGTCTCCTGATTGTGGTTCGAAAAGAATACCTTTCCCAAGCATATTTATTGCTTCAACAGGACTGATGGGTTTATCAGGTATTTGGGAAAAAACAAATAAAGGTAATAGAATGATATTAAGAAGTATTAACAATATATTTTTCATCTTTTTATTTTTGCGTAACTACTCAGGTAGGGGGCTTTTGAAATGAAAAAAGAGTTTTTTTCAATCAAAATGATTCTACCTGAGTAGTTACTTTACTATTATTTATACAAAAATACTATTTTATCACAATCAGAAGGTTAAGAAATAATCAAAATCGGTACAGGTTTTATCTTATGTCAAAATAATTTTTAGATTGACGTATGAATATTATAGAATTGATTTTTCAAGAATGATACCATATTGTTATCAAGATTTTGATTTAGAAAATGAATTGTTTTTTGTTTGCTCAATGAATAATATCATTTCAAAGACCTTTCCTTTGAACATAAGATGATTTAAACCAAAAATGAAATATACAGGTGC
>JALVEG010000136.1 GCA_027031145.1 Saprospiraceae bacterium
TCTTCGGGTTTTGCTGTACTTACATATCTAGAAATATTCAAATTGTAATCATTCTTTTCAATCTCTGCCTTTGAAACCCTTCGTGCATAACGCTCTATTTTCTCAGGGCGATTTTTGTAGGTATTTACAATTCTTTCAATATCTTCTCCTCTCAGAAAATTCTGTCTTTTTCCTTTTTCAAAATACTCGCTGGCGTTGATAAACAATATATCTTCTTCTTTTTTGCATTTTTTAAGTACCAAAATACTTACCGGAATGCCTGTGGAATAAAACAAATTGGCAGGTAAACCGATTACAGCATCAATATTATTGTCTTTTAATAATTTAGTTCTAATTCTTTTTTCTGCTCCGCCACGAAATAAAACACCGTGTGGCAAAATAATCGCCATGGTACCATCATCGGCAAGATAATGAAATCCATGCAGTAAAAAAGCAAAGTCAGCAGCTGATTTGGGTGCCAGTCCATAACTTTTAAACCGGAAATCTTCAGCTAAAGTATCATTGGGTTCCCAACGTAAGCTGAACGGCGGATTGGCTACAACAGCATCAAATTCTATCTTTTTGGCAGGGTTGGGTTCGTTGAGTATGGACCATTGATTGAGCAATGTATCTCCATGAAAAATTTCAAATTCGGTGTCTTTCATCCCGTGCAAAAGCATATTCATACGGGCAAGGTTGTAGGTAGTAATATTTTTTTCCTGTCCGTATATTTTTCCGACCGTTCCTCCCTTTTCTTTCATTCGCTTCCTCACATTCAGCAATAGTGAACCCGATCCGCAGGCAAAATCCAATACTTTATTGAGTTTGTTTTTCGGACCTGTTGTTGGATCATGGCTATCGAGTGTAACAATTTCCGAAAGTATAGTTGAAATTTGTTGCGGTGTATAAAATTCACCTGCTTTTTTGCCGGAACCTGCTGCAAATTGTCCGATTAAATATTCGTAAGCATCACCCAAAGTATCGGTATCGGTGGAAAATTCTGCAATACCTTCGGCTATTTTTGTGATGATTTTACATAGTTTGATATTTCTTTCTTTTGGGGTTTTGCCCAGTTTCTCGGAATTTAGATTTATCTCCGAGAACAAGCCCTGAAAAGTGCTTTCAAAAGATTCGTTTTCGATGTATTTAAAGCCCTTTTCCAGTGTTTGCAACAATTCATCATTCTGTATTCGTGCCATTTCGGCAATATTGCTCCACAAATGTTGTGGCTGAATAACATAGTGTACCTTACGGCGCATCTGTTTTTCAAATTCTACAATATCATCAGGGTTTTGCTCATACCACACGGCAAGCGGTGTGCGTTTATCGTCTTTATCCAATTGCGGATAATCCCTGCCCAATTCTTTTTGTGCCGATTTTTCGTAATTGTCCGATAGGTATCGTAAAAACAAAAACGACAGCATATAATCGCGAAAATCATCCGCATTCATTGCTCCTCGCAGTTGATCTGCGATTTTCCAAAGGGTTTTACCCAGTTCTTGTTGCTCTTTTTTTGTCATTTGTCTGCACTTTGATTTATTTGATTTTAGGATTTCCTTGATTCTTTTGTTTGAATGACTTATTAGACAGTCTTTTAAATTGTAAAGATTTTGCACCAAAATTGATGAGTAATCCTACTTCCAAATCGTATGCTTCCAAGTAATTAATGGCTTGTGCCAGATGCACATCTTCCAATTGAATAATCGCCTTCAACTCAACCGAAACAACATCTTCCACTAAAAAATCAACCCGTCTTGTTCCGATTTGTTGTCCCTTGTAATATACGGGCATTTCGTGTTCCCTGCTAAACCTGATACCTTCGTCAGACATCTCAATTACCATAGCCCGCTGATAAATTACTTCCTGAAAACCGTTACCCAAAGCCGAATGCACTTTCATTGCACAACCGATAATTTTAGAAGTTAATTCCGAATATTTATATTGTTCTTTAATCATAGTCCATCATTTAATCATTAAAATCATAGTGCAGACAGTTGCGGAAACAATCCCTGCATCAATCCCTTTTTATGCCTCTCCAATTGTACTATCTTTTCCGCCTCTGCTGTGATAATTTCATCTATGGATGAAAGACAGGAAGCGATTTTTTGTTGCTCTTTCTTAGATTTGGGAATTATACTATCCCAATTTTCGATAGTTCCTTTTGTTATATGCATCAATGCAAAACCATTTAATGTTTTAGATTTCATTCTCAATGTCTCATAATCCAATAAGTTATACAAAAACTGCTTGTCAACTTCTTCCTTATTTTTTACTTTCCATATATGATAATGGTAAATCACTTTTTCCCCTTTCCATATGCGAGGGCCAAAAGAAGCTGACCACGCATATAACAAATCTCCATTATCGCAATATTTATCTTCATCAAGTTCAAGGTCTGAAAAATACCATTCATTATTTGTAAAAAAATTCCCAACTCTTAATACGCGATATTTCCCTTCTGATAATAACTCGTCTTGTTTGTAAGCTCTTCCATTAATGAAATTAGCAATTTCCCCCAGCTTCTTCTCCACCCACTCCCCGCTATCCTTAAACTCCGGAAAGCGCCATTTGGGTACTTTTTCGCCTTCTTGCGGAAAATGGTTTTGCATTAGCCCTTTTTTGTGCCTTTTGAGCCATTCCAGTTTTTGCTTGTGTGCTTCTATCAATTCATCGAGATTGGAAAGGAAGGCGGCGATTTTTTGTTGTTCTTGTTTAGAGGGTTTAGGTAATTTAGTATTGTAAACAATTTCGCTGCTTATATTTTTCACAATTCCGCCAGCGGCAAGCCTTTTGTATTGTTGTTGTAAAAAATTAGAATTTAGTAATTGAAGTAAATATTGCTTATTAAAGCTTTTTGCGTATTCACGCAGAACAAACCAACCATCATAAATACATCCATTTATTTGCAATTCATAAGTAGCACCATAACTCATTGAATTTGCTAAAATTAATTCTCCTTTGGTTACTCTTGTAGACTTTTTTGAGCCTTCAATAGTTATTTTTTGTTCAACTTTTCCTAAAACATAGCTTTTTGCGTATTTTGTATCTCCGATTTTTATCCAATTGACACCATTTTCATTTTTAGTTAAAAACTTATTAATTGGTCTGGGGGAGCTTCCACGATAGAGTTTTATGAAATTTGAAAATAAATCAATTTCCCACTCCCCACTATCCTCAAATTCAGGGAAACGCAGATTTGGTATTAACTTTATATGTTCGTTTACTTTACTCATCTTTTCCTTTTAATTTCTGAAAAATAGTTATCGAATTTTTATCCGTTTCAGGTATCGCATTTTGCGATAGCAAAAAATCCACTTCATTATCAGATAACCTAAACATAAAATCTTCCGGAAAGCGATTAATGTTTCTTTTTACCTGTTCTCTTAATCGTATTGGTTTTACACCGTAAATATCCGCCAAGTCTTTGTCAAGCATCACTTGAACACCTCTGACAACGAATATCTTATTTTGTATTTCTTTTATTTGTAACGTGTTGTCTTTCATATCAAATTAACTTCTTTCAAGATTTTATTAGCCCAAATACGGGATAGGATGCTTTGTTTTGATCTCATCCTGTAACCTACTGAAATGATAACATCTAAATTGTAATATTCAATAAGCCGTTCTACCTTTCTGCCTCCTTCTATTCGAACTGTCAAGGATTTCTTGACAGTTGCCTTCTTTTCTAATTCTCCTTCTTTGTAACAGTTATTAATGTGCAAACTTATGTTTTGTTTCGTTTGATTAAAAAGCATTGCCATTTGTGCTTGTGGTAACCAAACGGTTTCATCTTCAAGCCGTACTTCAATATACTCAGCAAGTTTATTGGGGCGATATATTACGATTTCGTTTTTCATAATGCACGATTAATATTGAGCAGTTGTCGCAAAATTTGCGACAGTTGAGTTTTTTTCAGCTGTTCGGAATTTCCGAACAGTTGCTTTCGTTAAGAGTTTTTTTCTTTACTCATTTTTTCCTTCTATTTTAAAAACATTATCATCAGCCACAAGTATTTTCATCTGGCTGATGGCAATTTGGTTAAGTTTAAGCAAGCGTTCGGCTTGGGGCATTCCTTCGTTGATAAAAACGGAATTCAAATTTTCCAGGTTTGCCAGACAAACCAGTTGCGAAACATTGGCATAATCGCGAATATTTCCTTTTTTATCCGGATTTTCATCACGCCATTGTTTGGCTGTTTTGCCGAATAGTGCCATATTCAGCACATCGGCTTCGTTGGCATACATAAAGTTTATTTGTTTTTTAGTCAGGTTTGCGGGTATCAGATTTTGTTTTATGGCATCGGTATGTATGCGATAGTTTATTTTGGTTAGTTGGCGTTTTACATTCCATTCAAGTTGCCCTTGCTCTTGTTCTTTCAGACGTTGAAATTCTTTTATTAAGTAAAATTTAAACTCAACGGATATCCAAGACGCAAATTCAAGTGCAATATCAATATGTGCATATGTGCCGCCATATCTCCCTGACTTTGATTGCAAACCTATGGCATTTGTAGTTTCTATCCATTTTTTTGGTGATAATACAAAATGATTATATCCAGCTTCATTTTTAAACTGGTCGAATTCGACCAGTTTAAAATCCGGATTATGTAATTTTTCCCAAAGTCCCAACAATTCAATGGTATTTTTACTTCGCAACCAATTTTTAATAATATCGGCTGGTACTTCCGGATTTTTATACTTTGCAATATCCGTAATGCTAATAAAATCTTCCTGCTGTGTTTTGATAAAAGTAACGTTTACACCTTTTACTTCTATTTTCTTGTTCATCTTTTCTTTATTAATTCAATATTTCGTAATTGACCATTCTTCGTAATTGATTATTCATCTTTTCCTTTTAGTTTCTGCAAAATACTAATAGATTTTTTATCCATTTTAGAAAATGCAAATATTTTTTTGCCCAAATCTTTTAAACTTGCACCAAAATGGTAAACTTCTTTATTATGGTTTCTATTTGCGCAATTATTACGCAATTATTTTAATGTATAATAAGCTCCGGCACCTTTTGAATCCAAAGGTGCAATTATTTTTAATTCAACCAGTTTTCTTAAATCATTCGTTGCCGTTTCTCTTGAAATATTATTTGCTCTCATCATTATCTTTTTAAGCCCTTAATGAGCCCTATGAGCCCTTTTTGAACCCTTTTAATTCATAATAGGTTCCTATTCCTGTTTCTCCTTTAAGGATTTGTCTCATAAACACCAGACAATCAATGTAATAAACTCTCATTGCGTAATAATTGCGCAATTATTACGCAATTATTTTAATGTATAATAAGCTCCGGCACCTTTTGAACCCGAAGGCGCAATTATTTTTAATTCAACCAGTTTTCTTAAATCATTCGTTGCCGTTTCTCTTGAAATATTATTGAGTTTTTGATAATCTTTATTCGTAATTCTTTTATTTTTTTTCAAATATTCTACGGCTTTAATTTGTCTTTCATTAAGTCCCAACTCAATTAGTTTGGTTTTATCCAAGAAATTTTTAAATAATGTAACTTGAATACCGCCAAATGCGGTTTCAATAGTTGGTTCGGGCAATCCTGCATTGACACATTCATTAATTATTTTCACGGTTCCTCTTCCCCAAGCTTCAATTAATCCGCCTTTGAAAAAAACACTTGCTAAAATAGGATTATGCGGACGTGAAGAATGTGGTCCCTTTAAATCTTCAATAGTCAGATTATCAGGCAAAGTCCCTTCATTCCATACAATGATTTTATCATCATAAACGCTGATTTGAATTGGCGCACCCATATAATCCCTATGAACTATTGCATTTATTATTGTTTCACGGATAGCGTTATATGGATATTCCCATTTTTCAACACGATGTAAACCTTCATACGAAATTTGTGATATTAAAAACTTTTTATCGAGTATGTCAAGTGTTTTATCTGCCAATTCAAAGATATTTCCTTCAACTATTTCTTGAAAAAGTAAGTCGTCAGACGTTTTACCAAACCGTCCTATTTTTATAAATGCGTTGATATAAAATCTAACCGGATTTTTCCCGAAAAGCAATACGGCAGCCCGTTTTAGCCGGTTATTTTCCAATAGCAACAAATTATCAAGTATCACTTTTATATTGATTTCATCCTTTATATAAGGCATTCTATTACTTTTGGAAGCACTGTTTATAAAGGTTTCAATTGTTTGTAAATCAATATCATCTATATTAGCTTTCGGTTCAATAATATCGTCCCAAGTTTTTCCTGCTTTTTTAAGTAAAAAGTTGTTTAAAATATTTCCCTTTAATTCTTGCTTTGTGCTACCACTTCTATAATAATACTTTCCTTGATATGAAATAGGAACTTCATAAGGTTTTATATCAATTTCAATATATGATTTGTGGTTTTCTTTGTGCAAAAACACATCGCATAAAATTCCGAGATGATTTTGGATTTTATTCGGTAAATCTTCAAGAAGTTTTTTTGAGTTTTTAACTCCAACAATTTCTCCTTTGTCATTTTTTCCGATAAAAATTTTTCCACCGGATGCATTAGCAAAGCCACATATCCATTTCAGGTATTCGTCTTTCCAAATTTCTTTCCACTCAATATTTTGACTTTCTTGCATTTAATCTCTTTTCTTACAAAAATACAAATTATTAGATTAATTCTTTAAAAATTTTACAAAATGGTAATCAGGTTCTTTTTTCACCTTGCACAGAACAGGCGGATATTGTGCATTGTGCTTTTTTATATCCAATTGCAGTTGTTTGCTTATGTTTTTGGTGTAAATAGTAAAAGTAACACCTTTTTTCCGTTTGGTAAAATGGGTTAAAATGACATTTCTGCCAAAGAGAATCGCTATTTGATGCCTGTTTAACCATACGGTTTCATCTTCAATCCTTACTTCTATGGATTGGGAGAGTTCCTGCGGTTTGTATAATACAATTTCGTTTTTCATTTGCAAACTACAATTTATACACTTTTTCAGTTGTTCGGAAATTCCGAACAGTTGCTTCTGTTGATAGTTTTTTCTTTATTCAATTGCTCTTTTTTTAGTTTTTCCAAAATACCTATTGTAACTATCAAAGATTTCTTGACAGTTGCTTTTTTTAATTACCCCGAATTCGGGATAATTAAAATTTCTAAACCTGTCGAATTCGAGGGGTTTAAAATCCGGCTTTCCTTTTCGTAATTGACTATTCATACGCTTTCAATCCCGATATTTCACGTCCGCCTGATAGTTTTTTTAATAACGGAACCAATTCTTTCATTAATGCCAATTCTTTTACTCTCCGGTCTTTCCACCCCAAATCCAACGGTTCGAGCAAATCGGTTAGTTTTTCACCGTCAAAAATCATTCTGTTCATAATATTTTCTACAAATACTTTCAAATTTGCCGTTTGCAAACCGAGTTTATTGGCAATTTCAGCCAGTTCTTTATTGTATTTTTCTACTTTAAAAACTTCATATCCTTCACGTAAATCATCGGCATTTTGTCCTTTACTCCAATCCAAACTATTAATATAACCGGTCAGATCTTCTTCCTCATCCATCAGGTTTGAATTGGATTTTAGTAAGCTGATAATCTGCTCTTTTGTCATCTTATATTTCGACGGCTTTGCCTGTTGTGTACTGTCGGCTATCAAATTCATGATGTAATCGTAATCGATAATC
>JALVEG010000137.1 GCA_027031145.1 Saprospiraceae bacterium
CCCTTGTCATTTTATGTTTGGATGGCTTCTTTTGCGTGCTGTCGGCGACAAGGTTCATTATGTAATCATAATCGATAATAGCGGATGCAAATAACACAAATTCAAAATCCAATTCCTGAATTTCCGGTGGTGCGTTATCGCCTTCATTTATTTGAATTTTCCGGAGCTGTTTAGCGGTTTCCAAATATGAACTTCTAAATTCCAATAATTTATCTGTTGGTAAAATCTTTTCGATAAATTCTTTTTGTTCTTCATCTAAATCGGTGTATTGATCAAGATGTGTTTTAAGACGCTGAACTTCTTTAAAATTTTTGACAAAAGCAATTTTTGCCGTATCTCCACGCAGGTTATAAACTTCTTGCGGTTCGATTGCCAAATTATGCTCTTTCATAAACACACCCAGTTTTTCAACAGCTTCTTGGTATTTTTCAATAACAGCAGGTGCGGGGTCAACCATCCAAATTTCTTGGGCTTTGTGGCTGTCCTCACCGGAAAACAAAGCCACCGCCTGATTTACAGCATCTTGTTGTGAACGGAAATCAAGAATGTTACCGTAAGGTTTGGTGTCGTTCAATATGCGATTGGTTCGCGAAAATGCCTGTATCAATCCGTGATATTTCAAATTTTTATCCACATAAAGAGTATTCAAATATTTGGAATCGAAACCGGTCAGGAGCATATCCACCACAATGGTCAGGTCGATTTTCTTTTTATGTGGAAAATCTGCATTGCTGTATTTTTGATTCTTGATACGACTTTGAACATCCTGATAGTATAAATCAAACTCATTGATACTGTGATTAGTGTCGTATTGTTTGTTGTAATCGGCAATAATTTCTTCCAATGCCTTTTTCTTTTCTTCGGGATTTTGTTTGTTGTCCTCTTGTTCTTGTATTAAATCCTCTTGTAATTGCTTGATGTCAGCGGCGTTCTTTTGACTTTGTTTGTCGCCTTCTTTGGCAATCAATTGTGCCGGCGGTGAAAATACACAAGCGATATTCAGAGGCTCAAAATCCGGATTTTCTTCCGCTTTTTTCTTTTGAATTTCTTTAAATAGATGGTAAAAGCTAATGGCATCATTGATAGAAGCTGTTGCCAAAATAGCATTAAACTTTCGTCTGTTAGTTGCGGCATCGTGTTTATCCAAAATGGCTTCAACTACGGCTTGTTGTGCAAGCGGTTCGCCGGGTTTGGGGTTTTCTTCACCTTTGCCTTTGTAATAATCAATATGAAAACGCAATACGTTTTTATCATCTATGGCGTGGGTAATGGTATAAGAATGCAACAATTTTTCAAAAACAGCTTCTGTTGTTTTGTAGGTTTCAAAACGGTCTTCTCTGATTTTATAGCTTGCATTCTCTTCAAAAATAGGTGTACCTGTAAAACCGAAAAGTTGTGAATTTGGAAAGAACTCTTTGATAGCTTTGTGATTATCTCCGAACTGCGAGCGGTGGCATTCATCAAAAATAAAAACCATTCGCTTATCTTTGAGCGGTGCCAATCTGTCTTTATAAGTAGAAATTCCTTTTTCAATTTTTCTCTTGTTCTGTTTACTGTTTTGGTCTAATGCCAATCCGAGTTTTTGAATGGTGGTTACGATTACCTTATCGGAATAATCGGTAGAAAGCAGTCGCCTAACCAAAGTTTCGGTATTGGTATTTTCTTCCACACTGCCTTCCTGAAATTTATTAAACTCCTCGCGAGTTTGCCGGTCAAGGTCTTTTCTGTCCACCACAAACAAGCATTTGTCAATCTCCGGATTATCTTTTAGCAAGGTCGAAGCTTTGAACGAAGTCAGAGTTTTGCCGCTACCCGTAGTATGCCAAATGTAGCCATTGCCTCTATTCTGATCGATACAGTCGATAATGGCTTTTACGGCATAGATTTGATATGGACGCATGATTAATATCTTCTGTTCGCTCTCCACCAAAACCATATATTTGCTTATCATTTCGCCCAAAGTGCATTTGGAGAGAAACTTCTCGGTGAAGTCGGTCAGGTGTGTAATTTTTTTGTTTTTCTCATCAGCTAATTGATAAATCGGTAAAAATTGTTCATCGGCATTAAAAGCAAAATGCTGATTTTTGTTATTGGCAAAATAATAGGTATTGGTAAGGTTGCTAACGATAAACAATTGCATAAAACTCAATAAAGTGTTGGTGTAGCCATTGCCCGGGTCGTTTTTGTAATCCACAATCTGTTGCATTGCTTTCCGGGGTGATACATCCACTTTTTTCAATTCTATTTGCACGATTGGCAAGCCGTTTATCAAAATAATTACATCATAGCGTTGAAAACTGTTTTCGGTATTAATGCGTAATTGATTGATAACTTCGTATTCGTTTTTGCACCAATTTTTAATGTTCACCAAAGTATAATGCAAAGGGGTTCCGTCTTCCCTTTCAAAATATTGTATTTCTCTTAATAGTTTGGATGCAGCAAATACATCGGGGGAAATGATTTGATCCCGCAATCTTGCAAATTCATTATCCGTAAGCCGGACTCTGTTCAAAGTTTCAAACTTTTCTCTGAAATTTTGTTCCAGTGTTTTCCTGTCAACAATATCAGGACGATAAATGTATTTTAAGTCCGTTAATTGTTTTATCAGGTTTTTTTCTATTTTATTTTCTTTAATCATCAATGTTTTTTCAGTAAATCTTTTGATTTAATTCCTTTTTCGTAACTACTCAAGCAGAATCTTTTTGACTGAAAAAAACTGAATTTTTATATTTCAAAAGCATCCTGCCTGATTAGATACTTTATTTTTTTTTATATTAATACAAATTAACAATCTTCAAAATTTTGTCCGATCTCTATTATTTAATACATACCTTTTCGATCACTTCAAAAGTATCCGGATTTACCACTTCGAGGTATATCTTTTCTCCATCAATAGTGAAAAGCATTAATGCGTTCAATGTGGAAAATTTCTTCACATGATCACTCCAGGGCAATACTTCCTGTGAATAATAAGGCGCTCCTGCTGCTCCGTTGGTTATCTGAATAAATGGCCGGGAAATTTTTAATTTGGGTTTGTCCCAGTTCTCGGGATACATATTTATAGTGCTGTCGATAACCATTCTGTTATAATTATGCTCATCACCATTAAGCATCATTACACATTTTTGGGATTGGTTGATAAGAATATCCAAAATTTCATCTCTTCTTTCAATTATTCCTTTTTCTAATGGCTTTCCTGCTACATAAGCTCTTCTGTCATTATTTCCGCCGTACCACATATCATCTTTGGAATGTCCACCATTGGGAAATGCGGGAGTATGAAGAGTAACAAATATATGATCTATATCATTATCTTTTTCTAATTTATTGATCGTTTCCTTTAGCCATTTCAACTGATTATCCATGATATACCCGTGGAGATTACCTGAATGTTCGGGAATTTTTCGTGAAGGAGCGTACCAATAATTGGAATTCATAACTACCATCGCCATATTACCATAAGTATAATAATATGCATTTTCTTTGTACGAAGGAAAATCAACGGTATTTGCACCCGGATCATATTTTGCTCCATCTTCTCCTTCGGGACCGTTCAACGGATTTACAAAATTGTCTGCAAATATCTTTTCTGCCGAGCATTGGTCATAAGGAAATCTGTCAACTGAAATCCTTCCTTTAAAACTCCTCATTATTACTTCGTGATTTCCCATTGCAACATTTACCGGAGCATATCTGCCCATAAATTCCATCGCATGCTTAAAATTGGCATATTCCAGATTAGTTTGATCCGGACTGATAGTATATCCGTTTATCAAATCTCCGGTAAATTGAAAAAAGTCTGCTCCTTTAGCTTTTGCAAGGGTCATCATTTTTTTTACAATATAATAATTGGTTCCATAAATTTCTCTTTCTCCTCCTCCGGCTCCTGCACGGCTGTCACTGGCATAAGCCCATACAAAAGGCTTTCGGGATCCCTTTTGTCTTGCCGTTTTAAAAGAATACGTTTCCTTCCAATCTCCATATTTTACGGTATATTTATACTCGGAATATGGTTCCAGATCAATGACATGGATCAAATGATCATACACGGGTGTATCATCTTCATATATTTTATTATCTACTTCCACACTGCAAATTACCGGTTTATTGGTTTTAAATGCAATCGAAACCCTGTAGTCTTTTTGCAGTGTAACGAACGGACCTTCGAGCATCGTAACATCCGGTTCAAAATGCCCTTTTCCCCTAAGGTTAATTCTTCCGTCATAGATCATCAAGCCCGCTTCATCAACAATACGGTAACCCAAAATCAATTTTCCAGTATTTTCCCAATCCACAAAATCATACTTTCCCGATAATCTTTTGATAATATTTATCTTAGCTTTTCCTTTATTGATCTTCGCATTTCTTTTAAAAAATACGGGTTGAGGAAATTCGATATTTTCTGTTTTTATCAGTCCGTAATAGATCGTTCCGTTTATTGTCGTGTCCTGAAAATCAAATCTGATCCCCGTTTCTGTCCCGATCGGGTCTTTTACTATTTTTGAATATGTATATTTTGGGGCTTTTGTTACTTCATCAATCCATGTATTGTTTGACTTATCATAAAACCTTAATTTTCCATTATGATATTCAATATTGGAATAACTTTGAGGTATTGCTACTTCCTGAGCATAAAAATTAGTTGAAATAAATAAAGCAACTGTTAATAAAATAAGATATTTCATGTTTAAACTTGATTTTTAAGTATAAAAAAACAAATATAAATGATTCTTGATAACTTTTTAGTATTTCTTGTATTAGAACTATTAAAAATGGGCTAATTCCTATTTTGATGTGCTAAGCAAAGTAAGAATTTAATTTGAAAAAGAAATAAAGATTTCTTCTTCTATGATTAATTTGGATAAATTTATCTCTGTTATATTTCATTTTATCGTTTCCCTTTTATAATAAGGGGTATATGTGAGAGGGTAAAACCACGATACCTGTCCCTTTGGGAGTGGTTTAATATGAGTAGCCCCGTATGAAATGCGGGGTATATTTGAGAGAGTAAATGAACGCCGATACCTGTCCCTTTGGGAGGTGTTCAATGTATAATCATAAGAGCATTTCATTGTAAAATATTAATTTGCCTGCAAATCAAAATAGGAATTAGCCGAAAACAGATAACTTTTTACAATTTCTCAACTCCTGTACTCAACAACGAGCCATACCAGTTTTCCGGGAGTTTTCCGGGATCTTCACAGGCAATAAAGCGTTTTATAATATTTTGAACCCTGCCGTTGTTCAAAAAGAAAGAATGCCAGTCTTTCATTATCATATGTGAATTTAACCAGGTCTCCCAATCAAAACTTTTTACCGCGATAGTATCGATTTCCCGGGCAAATATCGAGGCACTCTTGATATGTACCGTGCCATCTCCTTCTGTTTTTGGAAAATGTTCAAAATCAAAAAAGTTAACCAGTGCGCCGTTAGGGGATTTCTTTTTTACAAATATCTTTTCTCTTGTTTCTTCACCCGTTCCCAATAGTATTAATATCTTTTTTCTTGTTTTTTCACCCAATTTTCCAAAATCGTAGATCAAATTTTTACCATCACTTCTTAATTGTTGGAGTTTTTTTACTTTTTTTCTCATCAACTGGTTCTTCTTAATGGTTTTTTCCCTATCCGGATTTTTGAAATGCTGCCAACATGCATCAAAATCAAAAATATTTTTTTCAACTCCGTCCTCAAATACCATTACCTTGTCATAAACAGCAGCAAGTTCATAAATAGAAGGAAAAGTTCTGATCACTTTCCGGATATCATCACTGGTATTCAATAATTTTGACCGTCCTATATATAAATTGAAATATGCTTCTACCGATCCCAAAAAAGGAGGAACAGTCATTACCGCCCGGTGAAGATGTTTTTGGATTTCCTGCCGTGGAAGCAACCGAAAAAATGAAGATAATACCAATGCTCCCATACTGTGAGTAAGAAAAATAAATTTATTGTTATTTAGCTTATCGCTTAATCTTTTAACATATTTTCTCAATTGTTTTGCCGATTCTATGTTGGATTTTCGCCAATCATAACCAAAAATATAAACCCGGTAACCCAATGATCTCAGATAATTGATTATCTCTGAATAAGCAAGATCTTCGACATCTGCCCGCTCAATCAGTGTTTCTGCTCCTTTATCATGTATTCCGTCGCTTTGCAGTTCCAGTTTGTGAATATTGACAAAATACTTTTTTATACCTGACCAAACTTTTACAAAATCTTTTTCATTTGTGTTGTGAAGTGTCGTACCCTGAATACCCGGAATAAGAATAATGTGATTTGACATAATGAAGATTTTAGTTTTTCAAAAAAATCACAAAACCGGTTTGGAATACCTGCATAAAGATACAAATTTTTTTCTTATTCTTTGTAAAAACTATCAACTAATTGACTATTAAGGTTTTTGTGCAATTAATATTTGTTTTGCAACTTGAAACAGGTTTTGGTTTGTTCTTTTGTTATATAAATTATATGCTGAAAGCGCTCATAAAATCCATTACTTTTCTTCTCCTATCAAATACACCCAATCTTATTTATATTTCAATAGAGATTTGTACTTTACCACCTAAACCTTTTTCTACAATATCAAATAAAGTTTTCAGGGTGATATTACTTCCATCGTTTTCAACTCTCGAAATATATGTTCTTTTTTTGTTCACAATTTGGCCTAATTGTTCTTGTGTCATATTTCTTTTTTCTCTCGCTTCGCGTAATAATATACCTATTTTAAAGGTTTCAAAGTCACGCTCTAATTCATCGCGTCTTTTGGTTCCTTTTTTTCCATAAACTTCATCTTTTATTTCTTTCCAAGTTTTGATATTTTTCATTTTTTCATTTATGATGGAAAAGAGAAAATTTATACTTTAACAAAATAACATAAGTGATCCATTTATTCACTGTCGTATGTTGTTGCCGGCGTAGGGTCGTTTTCTTTAATTCTTTTTCGGCAAATTTGTT
>JALVEG010000138.1 GCA_027031145.1 Saprospiraceae bacterium
TTGCCAAAATTATCCACCAGTGCAGGATACAATTATTTTATAGACATACCTACACAGTTAATGCCGGATTTTATTAGTCCCGCTATTTATGGAGTTTTGATGAAAGAAGGACTTGTCAATCATCCTGCCCAATCATCAGGAAGTGTATTTCCCGTACAATTCGGACAGAAGCATAATCTGACTTTAAGCGCTGATATCAATTCCCTGATTTTTTCAGGAGAATATATTGTAGCTTTAAAAACATCCAAAGTTTTTGAAGATTTTTCACTTAAAGAAATGCAAAATGTGGAAAAATCAATTAAAGATAAAACAACGGAAGCTTATTTACCTGCTTTATTGATAAAAGAAAATATTAAGATCCTTGATAAAAACATCAGTAATCTTAAAAAGATGAAAGAGGAGATGGATGAAATGTATAAGGAAGGATTTGTGGAAAAACTGGATGCTGACAGAATAAAACTGAGCCTTGAAAATCTTAAGGTTGAGAGAGAAAACCTGGCAAGACAAATAGATATTGTGAAAAATGCACTTAAAGTGACGATTGGATATCCGATAAAGGATTCTTTGGTTTTGGAAGATGATGTGGAAAGTCTGTTGGACAAAATTGATGATTCAATTCTTTTTACACCTTTTACATACAATAACAGGCCTGATTATAAAATGATGGAAAAAAGTCTCGAACTTCAGAACCTTAATATCAAAAGATATAAATCCCGGTATTTACCCACACTAGCAGGTTTTGGAAGCTATAGTCAGAAAATGACAGGCAATAACAAGGATGATCTGAATTGGTATCCTTCTACTTTGGTCGGATTGCAATTGAAATTTAATATCTTTGATGGTTTTGGAAGAAGCGCAAAGGTGCAAAGAGCTAAAATATCACTGGATATAGCAAAAAATAATTTGAATAATTTAAAGAATGTGATTTCATTACAAGTGGAAAATTCAAGAGCTGCATATCAAAATGCTCTTGAAAGACTTAATTCAAGAAAAGATAATCTTGAACTTGCTCAAAGAATATATGACACAACTAAAATAAAATATAAAGAAGGTGTTGGTTCCAGTGTAGAATTGACTCAGGCTGAACAAAGCCTTTATCAGGCACAATCCAACATGCTAAAAGCAAAATATGATTTGCTTGATGCAAAAATTAAATTAAAAAGCGCTTTAGGCTTATAGAGAAACATAGACAATTATTGAATATTTAAATAAAAATGAAAAATGAAAAAAGGAATTTTAAGTTTGCTATTGATTATTTTCGTAATGATATCATGCAATAAAGAAAATAAAAAAGATAATGTTATCCCTGATGATCTTGCAGGTAAAAAAGAATTTCTGAAGAAAAAGAAAATAGAATTGATGAAATTGGAAAATGAGATTTCTTTTCTTGAAAATCAGATTGACAGTTTAGAACCGGGATTAAAGAAGCATATTTTGGTTACCGTTGAAAAAGTAAATAAAGAAGATTTTAAAAGATATTCGGAAATACAAGGAGTAGTAAAATCAGATGAGGTAACAAAAATAAGTGCTGAAATACCGGGAAGAGTGCTCAGGATATATGTAGAAAACGGTGACAGAGTAAGAAAAGGTCAATTATTGGTTAAAATTGATGTGGAAAGCATTCAGAATAAATTGGAAGAACTGCAAAAGTCTTATGAATTAGCTAAAGATGTATTTGAAAGACAAGAAAGATTATGGAAAAAAAATATAGGTTCCGAGATACAGTTCTTAACTGCTAAAAACAATAAAGAACGATTAGAAAAAGGTATAGAATCACTAAAAATACAATTGCGAAAAGCAAATATTTATGCTCCTTCATCAGGAATAGTGGATAATAAACAGATAGAAGAAGGTGAACTTGCATCACCGGGATTTCCATTGATGATGATATTAAATACAGCTAAAATGAAGGTTACTGCTGATGTGCCGGAAAACTATCTGAGCACTGTACATAAAGGGGATGAAGTAACAGTCAAATTTCCTTCTCTGAATATGGAAACAAAAGGGAGAATCACACTTATCGGAAGTACTATCAATCCTACTAACAGAACTTTCTCCATTGAGACTAAATTTAATAATCATAAAGATCTTTTGAAACCTAATTTGCTTGCAATAGTTTTATTAACCGACTATTATTTACCTGATGCGTTGGTAATTTCATCAGATCTTGTTCAATATGAGATAAGCGGAAAACCATTTGCTATGGTTATTGAGAAAGAAAATGGAATATATTCAGCTAAAAAGAAATATATAACAACCGGAGAAGAATATAATGGTAAAATCGTAATTATTGACGGTCTAACAGAAAATGACACATTGATTTCCAAAGGAGCAAGAAGTATTTCCGACGGTGAGATAGTTGAAATAAGTACATCAAAATAGATTAAAAAAAATGAGCGAAAATAATAATAAAAAACACAGGAGTTTTTGGTTGACAAATTTTGCATTGGAAAATGCAACCAGCATTGTATTGTTGACTTTGATGATTTTCTTTTTTGGTTTAAAATCATATAAGGATATTCCTAAAGAACTTATGCCTGAGATAAAATGGCCTCAGGTATTTGTAACAACAATGTATTTTGGAAATTCAGCTGAAGATATAGAAAACCTTATAACCAGACCTATCGAAAAAGAATTGAACACGATAACCGGAATAAAAAATGTCAGTTCCACTTCAATACAAGATGTTTCTTTTATTATAGCAGAGTTTGAATCGGATGTAGATCTTGATGATGCTACCAGAAAAGTTAAAGATGCCGTTGATAAAGCCAAAAGCGAATTACCGGATGATCTGAAGACCGATCCGGTTGTTAAAGATATCAATTTATCTGAAATACCGATCATGACTATAAATATTTCAGGGAATTATACAAACGATGAACTTAAAAGTTATGCAGAATATCTTGAAGATGAAATAGAATCACTTGATGAAATTTCTGATGTGGTAATAAAAGGAGCTCAGGACAGGGAAGTAAAAGTGGATGTGGATCTCGCAAAGATGAATTCGATGGAGTTATCTTACAGGGATATTCAAAATGCTATTTCTTCCGAGAACCTTACAATGTCGGCAGGCCAGTATCTAAAAAACGGATTTAGAGCAAATATCCGAATTGAGGGTGAATTTAAAAATGTCAATGAAATAAAAGACATAATAATAAAAGCTAAAAGAGGCAAGCCAATTTACATCAAAGATATAGCTGACGTTAGTTTCAATTTTAAAGATAAATCAAGTATTGCGCGTAATAACGGTGAACCTGTTTTCGCTTTGGATGTGATCAAAAGATCAGGAGAGAACCTTCTTGATGCTTCTGACAAAATAAAAGAAATAGTTAAAAATGCCAAGACAGATGTATTCCCAAAAGATTTGGATATCAGTTTGTTCAATGATCAAAGTGTTCATACACGCAAATCCGTAAGCAATCTTGAAAACAGTATTATTTCGGGTATGATCTTAGTCCTTTTGATTCTGATGCTATTTCTCGGATTAAGAAATGCAGCATTTGTGGCAACTGCTATTCCGCTATCTATGTTAATGGGAATAATGTTCTTGCAACTTACAGGTACGACTTTGAGTATGATAGTTTTATTTGCATTGATCTTAGCTTTGGGAATGTTGGTTGACAACGGAATTGTGGTGGTGGAAAATATATACCGGCATATGCAAAAAGGATATAGCAGATGGGATGCCGCCAAATACGGAACAGGTGAAGTAGCTGTTCCTATCATCGTTTCAACAGCTACAACTCTTGTGGCATTTTTACCTTTAGCATTTTGGCCGGGACTTATCGGTAATTTCATGTATTATTTACCATTTACTTTGATTTTGGTACTTCTTTCATCCCTTTTTGTTGCATTGGTTATCAATCCTGTATTGACATACAAATTGATGAAAGTCCAGGATATTGATAAGATCAATGATAAAAAAAGAAGAAGAAAAACTTTTCTAATTTGGGTGATAGTCCTGTTTTTCACTGCTATCGTGTTCCATTTTATGGGAGTTCTTTGGCTCAGAAACTTATTAGCACTTGCATTATTGGTTACAATATTGAATTATTTCCTTTTTACACCATTAACTGTCATTTTTCAAAAATATGTTTTACCCTGGATTGAAAAAGTGTATGATATCTTTATCAGTTTTGCTTTAAAGAAATACAATCCTTTATTTTTCTTTTTCGGAACGATTTTATTGATGTTTTTTTCAATTATGTTATTGGGTGTAAGACAACCAAAAGTATTATTTTTTCCTGAAACAGATCCTAATTACGTCAATGTATTCGTAGAATTACCGATGGGAACCGATATTTTGGAAACAGATAAATTGGTAAAAAAACTGGAAGTAAAAATCAATAATGCCATTAAACCATATAAA
>JALVEG010000139.1 GCA_027031145.1 Saprospiraceae bacterium
AAATTGACATTCAATATTCCTGCGATCCTGTTAGGATCAACCATCGACATAGTATATGTTCCCCTGGCAGGAAAAGTATGATTTCCTTCGTAATAGCTGATCTTTACATCATTTGGCTGAGGATATCCCCAACCATTGGATCGGACCAGAAATTCACTGGTGCCATCTCCCCAAAATATTTCCACGCTGTCCCTGTCAGCAGCTACACTACTGGTTTTTGTATATAACGTTATGACCGCATGAATCGATAAAGCACCGGTCTGAACAAAAGTTATCTCTCCGGCTCTGTTGTGAGTAGCCTGAATTTCTTTTGAAAATATTAAAAGAAAAAAAAGAAATAATATTTTGCTGTATAATTTCACATAAAAATGTTAGTGTGAATTGAATTTGTTCGAATAATACATTGTTTTTCCTGTAGGATTATTGGTAAAGCAGTAGAAAATAGAATATAAAATCATGTTTTCGGTCAATCAAATGTAATATTCATTTTAAGAGTTTTTCCTTCCCTGTCAACCGTAAGAACAACAGAATCACCTTTTTTGTGAGTGCCAAGCAATTTTGTATATCCAACAAGATCATCAACATCATTGTCATCGATCTTTATGATAATATCATTGACTTTGATGCCGCCGTAATATCCCGGACGATTTTTTGTTACACTTGCGACTTTAACTCCCTTTGCTTTATATCCAAGATCCGGCATTATGCCCAGACTTACTTTATATACCAAAGTTGTATCTTTTTTTTGTCCATCATTTGTTACTACAACTGAATCTCCTTTATTAGCTTTGTCACTTGTTTTAACAGTGGTTTTTTTTGTTTCTTTATTAACGCCGGTATCATTTTTACATGAAAAAGCAATAAATAAAACAGCCAAACTGAAAATAAATAATTTTGTTTTCATTTTTATAAATTTTATATTTCAAATAGATTTTTTAAGACCGGTTATCTTTTTGCGATCTTTTAATTCTTATAAAGTAAACAATACAAAGGTATCAAAATATTATTAATAAATTATAGTCTTAATCAAAAAGGTGTATTTCATTTTTTCGCGTTTGCGGGTTGATTCTCCTTCGGTTGCCGAGCTTGTCGAGGTATAGGAGCTAGAGGCAAAGAATGAGAAAAGCGAAAAAATGAAATGCACCCAATCAAAAAAGCTTTATTTCAATTTACTTTCTTTTTCAAAATCCAGCTTCAGAATCCCTGTCAAGCCTGCGTTATACTCCGGCTTGCACAGCGGGCTTCTGAGTCTTAAGTTGCAGGTAGGACTCTCAAGCGCGAAGCCGGTTTTAGATTAATTTTTACATACTAAAATTATTTTTTATAAATTCTTCCTCTTCTTTTGCAGATAATTTTTTTGATGCAGTATATGATATTTGTTTGTCAATAATTGAATTGAGATATTTATTGAAATTATATTGGGCTTCAACGATCTTTAAAATATTT
This sequence comes from Saprospiraceae bacterium, assembly GCA_027031145.1. Taxonomy (GTDB): domain Bacteria; phylum Bacteroidota; class Bacteroidia; order Chitinophagales; family Saprospiraceae; genus JADJGA01. The sequence goes on from JALVEG010000139.1 coordinate 1,447, forward strand.
TTTATCATATCCTGATTGAACCAAAAATCATCATCAACTTCTTTTATTACTGTATAGTGTTTATATTTTATTAACTCAATATCTTCAAAGTACTTGTTAAATCCCCTTGGATAAGATTTTAATTTTTCTCCATGTATTTCTCCAAAAGTATTTTTAAAATTTCTATTGTTAATTATTTTCTTTAAATGCGATGAATCGTTGTAAATAGCATTCCGAATAGCTCTTAAAATATCAGGTTGAGGCATATATATTCCCCCTCCCATAAATGATCCTCCGGGTTCAAAATGGAAGTAATAACCGGCATAAGGACTTTTTCTTCCTCCTTTTGCGATAACTGCTCCAAAATTTGTTTTATACGGCTCTTTATTTTTTGAAAATCTGACATCTTTATATATTCTGAATACACAATTTTTTGCTTCCTGCTCTCCAATGGAATTATCAATTTCTTTAATTTCTGAAATAAGAGCACCTACAAATTTTTCAAATTCTTCTTTTGCTTCTATATATTTTGATTTGTTTGTATTGAACCACTCCCTGTTGTTATTCATTTTCAATCCGGTCAGGAATTCATAAGTTATTCTCAAATTAATAAAGGACATATTTATATAATTTTTTATGAAAAAAAGTTAATAATTGTTAAACTATTATTGTCAAGTAATGTCAAAAATAAAAGAAATATTTGTTATTCTTACTTAAATTAAATAAAAATAATGTATTTTGCCAAAAATATAAATCGTAAATTATGAAAATTGTTATTCAAATATTTTTGTTTTCTTTTTTATCAATAATAATTTTAATGTCATTTGGCAATGGACCGGCACTACGAAATCATGATAAGACAGGTTCACCGTTAAGTGATGGAAAATGCTTCGATTGTCATTCAGCCGGTAAATATGGTGTGTCTTTAGATATAAAGATGTATGATAAAGACAGTGTTGTTTCTGAATATGTTCCCGGTCATAGTTATAAATTCAAATACAGGGTCAAACATGTAGGTAATCCTGCTAAATATGGATTTCAAACTGTTTTTTTGGATAGTACAAATACTTCAGTAGGAAAATTTGACAGCATCCTGAGCGGATTCCAAATAACTACATTAAATAATGTTGATTATGTGGAGCATTCAAGTGCGCGCCCTTTGGAGTTTATGAATTTTTACTGGAAGGCACCTGAAGAATCTGTTGGTGATATCACCATTTATTTCGGAGGTATAGCTGCCAATGGAAATGGAGGGAATAGCGGTGACGGTGGTGCTGTAACTTCACTGGTCATAACACCTAAGAATACTTCAGCTAACAGATCTGTTTTGATAGCTGACGAACTGTTTACAATAAAAACAAATCCTGTAAATAACTTTCTTATATTGGATTATCAGGATAATTCAATTGAAAGCAAAGGAAGGATATTTTCAAATACAGGTCAGATTATTTCCTCATTCGGTATTGACCCAAATCAAACTGAAATTAGTATAAATGCGGGAGATTTTAAACCCGGATTATATATTGTTCAGATTGTTTCAGGAAATAAATATCTATCAAAAAAGTTTATAAAAATATAATTGAAACATATAGATACATGAAAATTGAATTGACTCCAATAGCATATATCAATAGTGTGTTTAAAGATAACAGAAAAAAAATAACAAAAGATACCATATCAAAAATCACATTAACTGATGATTTTACTGAGGATGCTTTTTATGGAATAGAAAAAATGACCCATCTTGAAATTATATGGTATTTTCATCTTTCATCAAAAACTATTAAAACCATGGCACATCCCCGTGGTGATAAAACAATACCTAAAAGAGGGATTTTTACATTGCGCAGTCCGCACAGACCAAATCACATTGCAACAACTATTGTGAAATTGGTTAAAAGAGAGGGCAAAACTTTAACTGTTTACGGACTTGATGCAATAGATAATTCTCCTGTACTCGATATCAAACCAGCAGACCAGTCCATGAAAAATCACAAGTTCTGAAAAAAGGGAAAAAAGTTGATTTCAATCAAAATGATTCTGACTGAGCAGTAATTCGCTTATGAATGAACACTTATTTTTCCCATTATTTTTACATATTCACTTTCTATGTATGCTTTTAATTCATCTATGCTGTCAAACTTATCAAATAAATCTTTTAAATCATTTTGTTGATTTTTATTTCCGAAAACAAATTTTTCAACATCGGTTTTACTAACTGATTTTCCGCCTAATATTATCAACCGTTCAACTACATTTCTCAATTCGCGAATATTTCCCGTCCAGTCCTGTGATTGTAATTCCTTGATAGCTCCGGCTGTAAACTCTTTTTTAGGGATATTATATTCACTGCATACTAATTCGGAAAAATGGTCTACCAACAAAGGAATATCTTCAAGGCGATCTTTAAGTGGTGGTACATTGATAATAATGACTGCCAGTCTGTGATAAAGATCTTCACGGAACTTACCTCTTTTTATTTCTTGTTTCAGATCTTTATTGGTAGCAGCGATTACTCTGACATTTACTTTTATTTCTCTTTCTCCGCCAACCCTGGTGATTTTATTTTCCTGCAATGCTCTTAAAACTTTTGCCTGTGCGGACAAACTCATATCTCCAATCTCGTCCAGAAACAAAGTACCGTTGTTTGCCAATTCAAATTTGCCAATTCTTTGTTTTACCGCTGAAGTAAATGATCCTTTTTCATGACCAAACAATTCACTTTCTATTAATTCTGACGGTATTGCTGCACAATTGACTTCTATTAACGGATTATCTTTTCTATTGCTTAAAGAATGAATTTTTCTTGCAACAAGTTCCTTGCCTGTACCGTTTTTCCCCATTATTAAAATCCGGGCTTCGGTGGGGGCAACTCTTTCTATTGTTTCAAACATTTCCTTAATGGATTTTGACTTTCCAACAATAGTAGTCGGTTGTTTTGTG
>JALVEG010000140.1 GCA_027031145.1 Saprospiraceae bacterium
ACAAGATCAAGCTCAATTCCGATTTCCTGCTGTATAGTATAAAGTACAGAATCTATAATATTTTTATCCAATTCATCCAAAGCCTTGCCATTACTTCTTACTTTTTCTAAAACATTAACAAAACCTTTAAATGATTCTTTAAACTCAACAACATCATAATAAAATAAATTTTGATTAATAGGTCTTATAAATTTCTTTGTGCCTGCTATCTCGGAAAAGTGAATAGCATAATCATTTTTGATGACTTTTCCACTCAAAACATTTGGAAGATAATTTAATACTCTAATTGTTAAATCATAAAATTCAACAATACTATTTTTCACTGATTTAAGATCTTGATCCAAAGGTAACATAATAGCAAAATAACAAAAAAATATTAAACAATAGTTCGTTAAGAAATTAAGCGGCAATTTTGCCAAAATTTAATAAATTGCGATATATTTTATACTCAATAGAATCTTTTTGATTTATTTTTTTCAAAGTATGGTCAAAACCATACATTGAAAATATTCTATAAATCATATTTCTGTTTCTAAATTCTGTTTTCATATCTGATATTGATAAAGGCATCTGTAAGGATTTATCTACATCATCTCTAAGTAATATTTTGCATAATGAAACACTCGTCAGACAGGTATTAAAATGGAAATACAGTTTATTACCGCTCCTTGCTTGACAATGTTCCAGACCTGTAAATTGTTTTGCATCACGATATAAATATTCTATTTGAAACCTTGCTTTATAATATTTTACTATATCTAATGCATCCATATTAATATCTGTGCTAAAAAACATTTTGGTCATAATAACATGACCTTTTTTATCTAAAAATTCAACATACGCTACTTTTATTTTTCGCTTTAATGATACGCTATATACTACTGCCCCATACACCCGTATATCTTCATCCTCATATCTTTTTTTTAAATATTCGCTTATCTATATTTTTTGTATTTACTTTGCCTTGGTATTTTTTGGGCCTTCCTTTTCCTTTCGATTTTGGCCCATTATATATGTACATTAAATTTGCATCATCTCTCAATCGGCATATTATTGTAAAATCTGTTTGTGCATCCAACGGATTTATGAAATTTCCCTTTGCAAAATATCCATCTACCACCAGTATTTTACTCTTTTGGGTCAATATGGGAGCTCTTTGGATTAGTATTTTTGCATAATGATCTACTAATGTATAATCCTTTTTTATTGTCCCTTTTTTCGCTGATGGACTTTGGATAGCTTCTAAATGATAGGCAGTATTTTGTTTTGTATCTATTGCCGCAATTCCACCTATTTCCAATCCCTTTTTATACATTCCCGCTGTTCCTGAAAAAAAATATCCTAAATCTTTTGTCTTTTTTCCGCTTTTTGTTATATAACTCGGATCAAAGGCTATTATTAATTCTCCACTACTAATTTGATCTATTAGATGTGAATTAAATGTCATAAAATCAAACTCCCTTTCAAAATTATTTCTATAGGTTTGTTCATGATACTCTCCTTCCCTGCCCATTTGTAAAAAATTAAAGCGTCCTTCCATTCCTATACACAATAGAAATATTTTTGAAATAAATTCCCTTTGCCATTTGGTTATTTCTCCCATTTGTTTTAATATTGTGCTTATGAGGTTTTGACCTCGAGTAAATGCGTCAGTAGTTTTCATTTTTGTATGGATTAATGATTACTACTGCTTTGGGATTTACGCCCAAGTTACGCATTTACTTTTTTTCTTAATAATTTATTTACTTTTTTTTCACGAACTATTGTTAAACATATAAAATATTAATAAAAATATCCTATTTTTCTTTTTGATAGAAGCGTTTTAAATTACAAAATAATACTCCGTTTTTCTTTTGATTTAAAAATAATATTTTTTAAATTTATGGCTTCAATATTGAAACAATAGAATTAAAATTTATTAGTATGACTAGGAAAAAAGTAATAATCATCGGTGCAGCCGGTCGTGATTTTCATAATTTCAATACTTATTTCAGAGACAATGAAGAATATGAAGTTGTAGCATTTACAGCAGCTCAGATCCCGGATATAGATGGCAGGATGTATCCGGCATCTCTGGCAGGAGATCTTTATCCAAATGGTATTCCAATCGAATCGGAAGCTGATCTGGTAAAAATAATAAAAGAAAAAAATGTTGAGTTTTGTGTATTTGCATATAGTGACGTAACATACAATAAAGTAATGAGTATAAATGCAGATGTCAATGCTGCCGGAGCAAGCTTTATGTTGCTTGGACCTGAACATACCATGGTAAAAAGCACTAAACCTCTTATTTCGGTTTGTGCGATAAGAACAGGAGTAGGAAAAAGCCAGACTACGAGAAAAGTAATTGAACATCTGATGGAAAAAGGATTGAAAGTAGTCGCTATCCGTCACCCGATGCCTTATGGTGATCTTGCTAAACAAAAAGTTCAAAGATTTGCTAAAATAGAAGATCTGGAATATCACAAATGTACGATCGAAGAAATGGAAGAATACGAACCTCATATCATCAGAGGTAATGTGATCTATGCAGGAGTGGATTATGAAGCTATATTGAGAGCTGCCGAAAATGATCCTGATGGATGTGATGTTGTAGTTTGGGATGGTGGAAACAATGATTTTTCATTCTATCATTCGGATCTGTATATCACATTGATGGATCCACTGAGACCGGGACATGAATTGTTCTATTATCCCGGTGGAATAAATGTACGTTTATCCGATGTTTTGATAATAAATAAAATAGACAGTGCATCACCTGAAGGAATACAAACCACAAGGGAAAATGCAGAAGCACTTAATCCAACTGCAACTGTTATTGATGCCGCTTCTCCTATCAGAGTTGACGATCCTTCATTGATTAGGGGCAAAAGAGTTCTGGTTGTGGAAGATGGACCTACCCTAACCCACGGAGGAATGAAAATCGGTGCAGGTACAGTGGCTGCAAAAAAATACGGTGCTGCGGAACTTATAGATCCAAGACCTTTTTTGAAAGGAAAACTGGCCGAGACATTTGAGATTTATCCGGGAATCGGAACACTTCTTCCCGCTATGGGATACAGTGATCAACAACTTGCAGACCTTGAAGCTACTATCAATGCTACGGATTGTGATGCAGTTGTGATCGGAACCCCGATAGACCTTTCCAGGATCATCAATATCAAGCATCCTTATACCAGAGTGTATTATGATCTGCAATGTATAGGTGAACCTACATTGAAGAATGTTATCGAAGAATTTGTAGAGAAGATGTAAGTTTTAGTTGTTTGGTGTTTGATATTTGGTGTTTAATGTTTTAAATATCGAATATCTAACACCAAATGATAATATTTTTCGTCTTGGGGAGCGAAAAAGTTCCCTTGTCTTATCCTCTCCCCCTGATGAAATATTCATAAATAAATTTCACAAGGCAAGCCTACCCTCTCCTTTTCACAATGTGTCTTGCTCATTTTAGCATTTTCCGAAAAGGAGAGGGTGAATGGCACTTAGTCGAAAGGTGTTTTTTTTTAGACAAGTAGGCGTTTAAACAACAGGGATGCAAGGATGAGACTGCCACGCTGCGCTCGCAGAATCCTGTTTCAGAAATAACCGCACCGTTTTCCTTCCGGTTTCAAAACTACCATTATCTTGTTATAAGTATTCCCCTAAAATCCATCAAGATTTAAAAGTGCTTGTACTTTGCGAGCGATAGCGTGGCAATCTCGCTATCATAAGGACGAGCTTTTAAAAAACTTTTTCCTAAGCAAAACAAGACTGCCACGCTTCGCTCGCAGAATCCTGTTTCAGAAATTCCTGCACCGTTTTCCTTCCGGTTTCAAAACTACAATTATCTTGTTATAAGTATTCCCCTAAAATCCATCAAGGTTTAAAAGTGCTTGGACTTTGCGAGCGATAGCGTGGCAATCTCCCCTCCTTTAGAAATAGGTCTCTTATATAGCTATTTGCATTGTCCTATCCTCACCCCGACCCTCTCCTTTTCATATCGCATCTTGCTCATTTTAGCATTTCCCGAAAAGGAGAGGGAGAGTGGCATCTAATCGTTTTGGTGAACTTTCATAAGTTTATAATGGCGTTTTAATGATAGGAAAAGTTTAATATTGAAAAATAAACCCCTACACCAAAAACACCATACAAAAAGACTAGAAGCTTCCCAAAAAAACCAAGCACCTCCCTCTCCCCTTCTCCTTTTACTCCATATCCAGTTTTGAAACTAAAAACTTTTTAAAAGGAGAAGGGGCCGGTTTACCCCGTTGAACATATTCTACGGGGTTTACCCCGTGAAATTAACGAAGTATTTCACTCGGGGGGGGTTGAGGATGAAAAAATGAACGAAAAGAACACTTCAAACA
>JALVEG010000141.1 GCA_027031145.1 Saprospiraceae bacterium
CTGGGTCATGCGACACGTTCTATTCCTTTGATAAAAGCTTATATTGAAAAAGATTTTGAAGTAGCTATTGCTTCAGATGGAGATGCTTTGGTATTTTTAAAAAAAGAGTTTCCTGACCTTAGTTTTTATAAATTGCCCGGATACAATGTGAAATATCCATATAAATCTATTTTTTTCAATATTTTAAGATATTTACCAAATATTTTAAATGCCATTATTAAAGAAAATAAAGAAATAAAAAAAATTGTTGAAAGCATCAAACCGGATTTGATAATCTCGGATAACAGATATGGTGTGCGAAACAAAAAAGTTAAAAGCATTATAATAACCCACCAGATAAATTTGAGATTAACAAATAAATTTCTTACAAAAGCCGGTACTATTCTTAACGAAAGACTCATTAAACTTTTTGATGAATTGTGGATTCCCGATCTGGAGAATAATTTATTGGCAGGAGAATTATCCATTGTTCCCGAAAGCTTCAATTATCATTACTTAGGTGCTCTTTCCAGATTTAAATATGTTAAACTTAAAAAAAAATATGATATCGCTGTTGTTTTATCAGGACCAGAACCCCAAAGAACATATTTTGAAAAAAAGATATTAAACCAATTTGAAAATATGAGTTTGAAATCGATAATTGTTCTTGGTAAAATGGATGAAGAAAAAGAATGGTATTTAAATGATAAAGTAAAAGTGAAAAGCCATGCATTATCCGATGAGTTAAATGATATTCTCAACCGAAGTGAATTGATTGTTTCGAGGTCCGGTTATTCTACTGTTATGGATTTGGTTGTGTTAAAGAAAAAAGCTGTTTTAATTCCAACACCGGGGCAATCCGAACAAGAGTATCTGGCAGAATATCTCAAACAAAAAAAGATGTTTTATTGTATGGATCAAGAGCTTTTTGATATAAATATTGCATTAAAAAAAGCAGAGGATTATTCCACGGTTATTATACATAAAAGATTAGAAGAAATATTGAATTCAATCAATTATGGTTTATCTGCTTAAATCAATATAAAATTTTAATCAAAATGAAATCACAATTATTATTATTTTTAGTGCTTATTGCATTATTTTCATGCATGAATGTGACAAAACCGGTTGTTGTTGATAATCCTACGGACAGTGAAGTATTGATCGTTTTGGATTCAAAAGATACCATAAAGCTTCAGGCAAATGAAAAAAAAGAAATACCCGTTAAATATGGCAAAAGAAAAATATCTGTAAACGGGGAGGATTTGGGAGTAATTGAATTAAAAAATAAAAATGATTATGTTTTGAATCCAACAAGATCGAATTATTATAAAAAAACGATTTTATATTTTTCATCAAATAGAGCGGAAGAAGAGTATAAAAAATATTCAAAGGATGATACAATTATAGTAGAAGGGATGGTGTTTAAAGGGAGATTTAAAAAATATCATGGTGATTTATTGATAGTTAATGATTTTGACTATGGCTTGGATGAACAGCCTGATGATTTTATGGCTTTTACCGGAGGAAGGAGTACAATTACGCGGCTTTATAAGTTGTATCGGGAAAAAGATTTGACAAATATGTATACAAAAGCATTTAGTAAAATCATTAAAGAAGCAAGTCTTATGGTGAAATATGATTTTGATTTAGATAATGACTCTGTTGCAGTGATAGGCAAATATGTATTTGATTTTTCGCATCAAACATTGATTTTGGAAAATGATAAAACTCAATTGAGTGAAGATGAATCAGTTATACTTTATCAACTTGCAAAAAATCAAAATCATTTTATAGATTTGGGTGATTTTATGGTGTATTATAAAGGCGAGGATAGGATGTATTCTACTTCAAAGGTAAAGAAAATTATAGGCAAGCTTAAAAAATATTTATCTAAGGACAAAAGGATTAAATTTGAGATAAAACCTATTTCAAGATATGTATCATATTTTAAATTAGCTGTGAAAGAATAATATACACAATAAATAATTATTTAGGGAGTTACAACAAGAATTAATTAACTATGACATTAATAAAATCAATATCGGGGATACGTGGTACAATCGGAGGCAAGAGAGGAGAAAATTTTACTCCTTTCGATATAATTGAATGTACTGCAGCTTATGCTCAAATTATTAAAGAAAAGAATGTTCCTCAAAAAGTTGTAGTAGGAAGAGATGGTCGAATGACTGGAGAGATCGTAAATGCATTGGTTGTGAGTACATTGATCAGCATGGGACTGGATGTAGTTGATCTTGATTTCTCAACAACACCGACTGTGGAAATAGCTGTCCCTGCCGAAAAAGCAGGTGCAGGTATCATATTAACGGCAAGTCATAATCCAAGGGAATGGAATGCTTTAAAATTTCTGGATGAAAAAGGAGAATTTATATCACCTGAAACTGGTGAAAAAGTTCTTGAATATATTGAAGATCGAAAAGCGGAGTTTGCAGAAATTGATTCTCTTGGTAACTACGAAAAAAACGAAAACTTTATAGATATTCATATTGAAAAAATATTGGATCTGCCTTATATCGATATAGAGAAGATTAAAAATAAAAAATATAAAGTAGTTGTTGATTGCATCAATTCAACCGGGATAATTTCCATTGTTCCGTTGTTGAAAATATTAGGCTGTGAAGTAGTATCAATAAATGATAATTTGACAGGTGATTTTGCTCATAATCCGGAACCTTTACCCGAAAATTTGAAGGAATTGGCGGATACTGTTGTTAAAGAAGAAGCGGATTTTGGAATCGCAGTTGATCCTGATGTTGACAGATTGTCTTTGGTTTGTGAAAATGGGGAAATGTTTGGGGAAGAATATACTTTGGTAGCAGCTGCGGATTTTATATTAAGCAAAAAAAATGGAAATACGGTTTCAAATCTATCTTCCAGCCGGGCTTTAAAGGATATAACAGAAAGATATAACGGACATTATTTCCCCTCGAAAGTGGGAGAAGTCAATGTTGTTGCTAAAATGAAAGAAGTTGATGCTGTCATCGGAGGAGAAGGAAACGGGGGAGTGATTTTACCCGATTTGCATTATGGAAGAGATTCACTTGTCGGTACGGCATTGATTTTGGCTTTGCTTGCAGAGAGAGAGATTTCTTTGTGCGAACTTAGAAAAACATATCCCGACTATACTATTAGTAAAAATAAAATACATCTGACAACAGGTATAAATCCTGAAAAAATAATTTTGAACTTAATAGAAAAATATGAGGATGAAATGATAAATGTCGAGGACGGTTTAAAAATTGACTTTGAAGAAGGGTGGGTACAATTGAGAAAATCCAATACGGAACCTATCATGAGGGTCTACGCAGAAAGCACAGGTCAGGAAAAAGCAGAAGAATTTGCTAATATGATTATCAAAGATGTTGAAAAAATAATAAAAGGCTTGTAATTATATATTAAAGTATTAAATTTGCAAAAATATTTTGGCCCCGTAGTTCAACTGGATAGAATATCAGATTTCGGCTCTGAGGGTTGAGGGTTCGAATCCTTCCGGGGTCGCTATTTTAAAATTATATTTATTTTGTGAAAGCAAATTGAACAATATTTGCTCCCATCTTCAAAGCCTGAAGTCTTTTTTCAGGAGGGTCGTGATGAACATCGGGATCTTCCCATCCATCTCCGAGATCACATTCATAATCATAAAAACAAACTAATTTTCCTTTGATAAAAATACCAAATCCCTGAGCAGGTTTTCCATCGTGTTCATGTATTTTTGGCAATCCGGTATTAAAATTATATTTTTGATGATATATCGGATGATCCCACGGTACTTCAATAAATTCTTTTTCGGGAAATACATGTTTCATAGCCAATCTGATATATGGATCCAATCCGTAATTGTCAGAAATGTGAAGAAATCCTCCTCCTGTCAGGTATCTTCTGAGATTTTCTGCTTCACTGTCTGAAAAAATTATATTTCCATGTCCTGTAATATGTACAAAAGGATAATTGAACAGGTCAGGAGAACCAACATCCACAGTTGCATAATTGGGATCAATATCGGTATCCAGGTATTTATTGCAAAAAAGAGAAAGGTTTTTGAGGGAAGTAGGATTTGCATACCAATCACCGCCTCCATTATATTTTAATAATGCCAGTTTTATTGAATTGGTTCCGGTAAAAGCTGTCGAAATTATCAATACAGCCAATGCTATAAGTATCTTGATTCTCATTTTATAAACTAAATTTACACGAAGTAAACTATTTTTTATCTATTTTATTGTTAAAAATAATTGATAATGTTTTAACATTTTTTTTATCTTTGTAAAATGTATGTAATCAGGCAGAATCATTTTGACTGAAAAAAATGATTTTTTTTTCAATACAAAAGCAAGCTTCCTG
>JALVEG010000142.1 GCA_027031145.1 Saprospiraceae bacterium
TGGGTGATATTTTTTAAATATTTATGGATAATTAATTAATATTTAGTGGTTTAGTATTATATATGAATTAAAGTGGTGAATAATTCGGGTTAAATGTTTCTCCGGGGTGAGGACAGGAATAGTAAGAAGCGCTAAAATAGGAATTAGCACTAAAATTTTCCTTGTTTATAAAATAAATTGCAATTGTTAACTTTATTATATATCTTTGTCGTTTGATAAAATTAATAGCAATATCATGACAAAAAAAGTAACTCTTAACGATATGACATTTGTTAAGATGATTGAAAAATCTATTTTAAAAGAAAAGGTTAAAGAACTTGCAGATCAGATCAATAAAGAGTATGAAGGCGAATTTCTTGAATTAATAGTAGTTCTAAAAGGTGCCTTTATTTTTGCTTCTGATCTGATCAGAAACCTTACGGTTGACCATGCTATTCACTTTGTTCAGTTTTCTTCATATAGCGGAACCAAATCTACCAATGAAATAAAGGAAAAACTTGCAGTTAATTTTGATGTTGAAGGGAAAAATATACTTATTGTAGAAGATATTATTGACACAGGAAATACTTTGGATTTCTTTATAAAAAAATTGAAAAAGAAACATCCGAAATCAATACATATTGCAGTGTTATTATTCAAACCCAATGCTTTTAAACACGATTTTCCCGTTAAATTCAAAGCTTTTGATATCGATGATAAGTTTGTCATTGGTTACGGATTGGATCTGGATGAAAAAGCCAGACATTTGAAACATATTTATCAATTGGAAGAGGAATGATAAATATGTGATATATCATATAAATGAATATCTTCTCTATCTAAACTCTTAACTATGAAAATTTTTTATTTTATAATTGTATCTGTTATTTTTCTAGGGATTTCCTGTTCCGGATCAAAAAAAAATGATTCAATTGAGATTAAAGAAACTACCAATTTAGATAGTACCGTGATTTACCCGGGAGCTTATTCCACTTCAACTTATATACCTAAACTGATAGGGAAAAACGTTGCTTTAGTTGTAAATCAAAGCAGTCTGATAAATAAAGAACATCTCTTGGATACAATGTTGGCTTTGGGTATTTCAGTTAAAAAGATATTTGCTCCCGAGCATGGATTTAGAGGGGATGAACCTCCTGGTGAAGTTATTGATGATTCTATTGATAAAAAAACGGGAATTCCTGTTATATCACTTTATGGAAATAAAAGAAAGCCGGCAAATGAAGATTTGAATGGTATTGATGCTATTGTCTTTGATATCCAGGATGTAGGAGTAAGGTTTTATACTTATATTTCAACATTAGGATTGGTTATGGAGGCTGCTGCACAAAATAATATTCCTGTCATATTATTAGACAGGCCCAATCCTGTAGGGTATCTTACAGATGGACCTATACTTGAGGACGAGTTCAAATCATTTGTAGGAATGTATCCTGTCCCAATAGTATATGGAATGACAATAGGTGAATTGGCAGAAATGATACAAGGGGAGAAATGGATAACAGATGCTGACAAACTGGATTTGACAGTTGTCCTTTGCACCAATTACAGGCATGACAGAATCTATGACCTTCCGGTAAAACCGTCACCCAATTTACCTGACCTGGTCGCAGTGACTTTATATCCTTCATTATGTCTGTTTGAAGGAACAACAGTGAGTGTAGGCAGAGGAACGGACAAACCTTTTAAGCAAATAGGACATCCTCTTCTAAAAGGATATTATGACTACTTTTTTATTCCTAAACCCAATGACGGATCAAAAAATCCAAAACATAATGGAGAAAAGTGTTATGGAATTGATCTTAGTGGTTTGAAAGTGAAAGACTTTAGATATAAAAATAAACTGGATCTGTCTTATCTTATTGATTTTTATCATAAACTAAAAGATAAGGATAAATACTTCAAAGATAATGGTTGGATAGACAAACTTGCAGGCACGGATAAATTGCGTAAAAAGATCATTGCCGGTAAAAATGAAGAAGAAATACGAGAATCATGGCAGGAAGACCTGGAAAAATTCAAACAAAAAAGAGAAAAGTATCTACTTTATAAATAAAAGAACAACAAGCTAAAAACTTGTGTGTTAGCATCTATTTTTAGTTTTGGTAGTTGTTAAAAGACCTTATTCATTTTAGTGGCAAAAGGAGTTAAAATACGTTAAAAACGAATTACTATTTGAACTCTGACGAAGTCGAGTGAGTTTAATTCATTTTTACCAAATTAACTTTCAGATGACGTATAAATATTATTGAATTAATTATTCAAGATTGAGTTGAAAAACACAGTCATAGCCATAGCTATGGCGAGTATTATTAATGAAAATATAGGAAAAATAAAATGTAATATATGCGTCATTTTAGAGTCAAATTGGTATTATAAGTGCGAAAACTGTTGTTCTGATATTCTATACTGTTCATAGAAACTCCCTTTATTCTTATTAACTTAATACATTCCTGTATTTTTATTAATAGCTCGAACATATATCTTCGCAAGCATGATTAAAATTTCCTTACTTACATATTTATATTAATTTTGAGTTTTTAACTCACAAAATCACACTATTTTCATTATAACATATTGATTTTTAAACCTGTCTTTTTTTACTTTGAAAAAGTGATATAAACAGAAGAATATAAAAGCGTTAACCTTACTCTTAAAACCGCAATTGTTCTCCTTTGATTTATCGTAAGGAGAAATGTATGTAACAATTTCAAAATATTATAATTATTTTTTTTGAAAATTAAATACCTCTTTCCCCCTATAAATGATTAGGTACAGTTTGCAGGAGGGATACATATTAGCCACGAAATATTGATATTGTTGCTTTATAGCAAAAAAAATCATCACTAATTTGATGTATTAAATTACCTAAGATTGAAAGAATAGGTTTTAAAAATCTTTATTCTTTCACAAACTTTTCACTAAGAATATCTTTATTAAACATCCTTATTTTAATAAAATATATTCCGGAGCTTAATTCCGAAATATCTAAAGTACTAAAATTATTAGTAATTTGCTTTACCAATTTACCTGTATAATTATAAATATCAATAGATTTTGTATTTCCTATTTCAAGTCCATCAATATTTAATGAATTACTAACAGGGTTAGGATAAATGCTAATCTGACCATCCCGACTAAACATAACAAACTCAATATCAGAAAATTCAAACTTACCATCAAAATCAATTTTCTTAAGGCGATAGTAATTTATTGTATTTGGATCATTATCAATATAAGTATAGTCCTGAACCTGATTTGATTTGCCTGTGCCATTTACAAAACCAATTACTTCCCAATTCTCAAAATCACTACTTCTTTGTATTTCAAAACCTTGAATATTAATCTCTGAGGCTGTTTTCCAATCTAAAGTAATAGTATTGGAATAATTCTTTGCTGAGAAAGATATTAGTTCAATTGGTAATGGACTTGATCCGCTTGCCCAAGTAACACCATCATTAAGAGTAGCATTTGTTCCACTTGCTTCATTTAGAGTATATAGCCCTGATCCTTCATTAAAATGGAATAAAACTACTGTTTTAGAATCTGATGTATATTCCGGATCTCCAATATTTGTATGCAAGTCACCAATTGCTGATGATTCATCTTTTATCCTAAATTCTTCCAAATCACATTCCAAATTATCACCGATTCCACTTTGTGCAAGTTGCAATTTATTTGTTGAAGACCCCATGGATTGACCACTTGTAACAGTACTAAAAACATCAACCCCATCTACATATATTTCCAGTGTTCCGGCTGTAGTATTTCTAATAATAGCAATATGATGCCAGGCATTATCATCTGGAAGAGCATTATCGTCTGAAGAGTAATAATACCATGAACTATTTTTTACATAAAAATTAATAACATCATTAGCTTCCCATTTAATACCAAATGACCCCCCCCGCGCTGCTATATTTCTACCGGTATTGGCTCCTGTTGGTATTTTAACCCATGTTTCTATAGTATA
Source organism: Saprospiraceae bacterium (assembly GCA_027031145.1). Lineage (GTDB taxonomy): Bacteria > Bacteroidota > Bacteroidia > Chitinophagales > Saprospiraceae > JADJGA01. The sequence continues at coordinate 3,971 of JALVEG010000142.1, forward strand.
ATTAGTTGCATTATTAAGTCTTGCTAAATAAGTGTCATTTGGGTATTCAATATCATCATTACTTCCATCAAATGAAACATATGTATTAATAGCTTGAACGTGAGAAATACCTATTGATAACAGGAATAAATAAATGAATGAAATTTGAGATAATTTTTTCATAATAGTTTGATTAATTAGATTTATTAAGATAATTATTTAAGTTTTTATATCCTAAGCACAAATATATATAAAAATATTTCAAACATCAAAACTTTCATCTGATTTTTTTTCAAATGAGATACCCTTCCCATAAATCCGGTATTTACGTTGAAATTTATTGAACTATCCGGAAAAATAAGTTTTTC
>JALVEG010000143.1 GCA_027031145.1 Saprospiraceae bacterium
GATTGTTTTTACGAATAATATATTATTTTTCATTTGAATTAAATTTTAATCTTTTTTTCTCCTCATCACTTCACTCACTACTATCGCTGTTGCAATTGAAGCATTCAATGATTCAGTATGTTGATTAAATCGCGGAATTGTAATCTTCTTATCAAGTTTTGAAATTATTTTATCTGAGATGCCTCTACTTTCATTTCCTATAACGACAACAAGTGGAAAATCATATTCCGCTTCATAAATACTTTCACCATTCATCAACATCCCGTAATATTTAATATTTATATCTCCTAAAATCTCATCCAATTGGTTAAAATCATACTCGAATACCGGTATTCTAAATATACTCCCCATACTGGATTGCAGTACTTTGGGATTGTAAATATCTACGGAATCTTTTGATACTATGATGCAATCGACATTAAACCAATCTGCTGTCCTGATAATAGTCCCCATATTGCCGGGATCACGAATATCATCCAAATAGAGTACAAAATTAAATTTCCTTATATCCTCAATATTTTCCTTTTCTATTTCAATCAATGCCAATCCCTGATTAGGAGTTTTCAGATTGCTGATTTTTTTTAGTTCTCTGAGAGAAATTACTTCTATTTTTTCATCAAATAAAGATAGATCTTTATTGTATTTATTTTTAAATTCCGGCAAGCAATAAAGTTTCACTAATCTGTCAGGAGCAAAAAAAATTGTTTCCAATATCATTTTTTCTCCTTCAATCACAAAATTATTGTACTTTTGTCTATACTTTTTTTGCGAAAGCGAACGTATATATTTAATGTCATTATTTGTTAACATTTTCAAAAAATTAATTTTTGAGCAATTCTAAAATAAATATCACTTCAATTCTAAAATTATTATTGATAACAAATATAATATTTTTTTCGTCATGTCAGGCTACAAGATATTTAAAAGATGGTGAAAAATTTCTTCACAAGAATAGAATTATATTTGAATCCGAAGATAAAATAGACAATAAAATATTACTAAAAGAGGAGTTAAACACTTTAATTCAACAAAGACCAAGTGAATCTATTTTACATGTTCCCAGATATTGGTTTTATTATGTCACCCAAGGCAAAGACGGTGTATTTGCTAAATTTGCGAAAAAAAAATTAGCTCAGGATCCTCCCATTTTTGATGAAAAATATGCTAAAGAAACAGCTAAAAAGTTCAGAAACTTTTTGAGAACAAAAAAAGGGTTTTTCAATGCAAGAGTTGAATACCGTATATTTCCCGAAAAAAATATAGTTGATGTAGATTACCTGATATATACCGGAAAAAGATATATAATAGATAGTGTAAAATATGAATGCGATGACAGTTTGATCTGCAAATTGGTAGAAACCACGAAATACAAGTCATATTTGAAGCCAAATAAAGGTTTGGATTATTTAAATTACGATTTGGAAAAAATCAGAATCACAAATTTGTTGCAAAACAACGGTTATGCAACTTTCAATCAGAATTATATCGAATTGACAGGGGATAGTTCCGATTACAAGGTTGATTTGGTTGTTAAAATTAAAAATCCGGCTGAAGGAGAAAAACACAGAATTTATAAAACAGGAACTATCGAGGTTTTTACAGATTATTATCCGCAGCAACCGTTATCAAAACTGAAATCGGATACTTTTGGCAATGTCATCTTTTATCATCAACTCGATAACTATCTGGTGAACCCTGAATTATTGAAAAGCGCCATTAATCTTGAAAAGGGTGAAATTTATAAGAAAGATAAAACCAGAGAGATATACAACAAGCTTTCTAAGTTTAGTATATACAGATTTATTTCTATAAAAACATCCATAGATAACAACAACAAAAACAGCTTAAATTATAAAATTTACATGTATGTTCATGAAAATAAATATTTTTCAGAAGGAAATATTGCTTTAAAGTATGTTACTCTTTTGAATAAAAGACAATTTATTGAATTTGGAGGAAGCGGTGTTTTTCTGGATAGAAAACTAAGTTCAAGAGGTGATTTTTTAAGTTTATCCGGGTCGGGAGACGTCAAAATAAATTTAAAAAACAAAAAATACAGCGAATTAAATATATTGGGAAAACTTGATTATACCAATCCTATTTCCCCCGTTACCATTAAGTATTCTCCTTTGTATTTATATTATGGACTTTCAAAAAAACAAAGTTTACAGAAATTAAAAAACAATACAACTACTGATTTTTCATTTTCATATAGCAATCAGACTATTTTGGATAATTTTATTATTTCTTCTTTGAATGCAAATTACGGTTACAGTTATATTCCCAATAAAAAACTAAATATATTAGTAAATCAAACCGGAATTAATTATTTAGCCCCAAAGATATTTAACGATACTTTATTCAACCGTTTTCAGACAAAAAGCATGAATAATGTATTTTTGACAGGTTTATTAATGAAAAATATTACAATCAATTATTATTCCAACAAACAAAACAGTCTTTATAATTATAGATTGTTATTTGGTTTTGAAACTTCCGGCTTAGAGATATTTTTAGCCAATAAATTGAATAATTATATAGTAAAAGATGATGGCTATTGGAAATTTAATAATAAAATCAGTTATGCTAAATTTATAAAAACCCATATTGAATACCGTCCAACTTATAAATTATCATCAAACTCAGAATTAGCAGGCAGACTTTACGGAGGTATTGGTATTCCATTTGCCGATAATGATGTTTTGCCTTATATCAAACAATTTGAATCAGGGGGACCTTATAGTATGAGAGCATGGGCAACAAGGGAATTGGGTCCCGGTTCGTATGTTGATCCAACCCCTTCCAAAGATCAGATTCCATATCAAAAGGGGGATATACGTTTTGAAGCAAATCTGGAATACAGATTCAAGCTTTCCTATTTGTTTAAATCCGCAGTTTTCATAGATGCAGGAAATATCTGGACTTTGAAGAATGATGCTGAAAGACCCGGAAGTCAGTTTACGTCCAGTTTTTACAAACAAATTGCTATTGATGCAGGAGTCAGTTTTCAATTGGATGTATTTGTTTTATTGAGATTTGATTTTGCTTATAAATTAAGAAATCCTTATCCCGACAAAAACGGATCTTATTTGGGATTAGATTCTTTGATTCCTAATATCGTATTTGCACTGAACCATCCATTCTGACGTAATAAAGTATTTCATCAGAGAGATTCATTTATCCTGACCATGCTTTTATAAATAATTTCACCAAATTACACTCATTATTTTCCATTATTCAACTTTTATGAATTTTCCACCCCTCCGTTGTTCAACGGAGTGTTCCACCTTTTTCCCCCGCCCCCGATGAAACACTTCGTTTGTTTCACGGGGCAGGCCCTGTGAAATAAATTTTCAATAAAGGCTTTGCCTATTTCACGGGGCAGGCAGCGGGGGATTAATTCCTGTTTCAAAACAACATTAATAGTATATACCGGTAAGCGAATTGTTTATTGCTTTGCTTATTTCACTAAGTGCATTTCTTTTTCTAATATGCTACAAATTTCATTGCAACCCATTTACCTTTTTCCAGGGTTTTCATAAGTTTCATACTATTTCTTTCATAGAGATTTTTAATATCATCAAAATCTTCTTTGAGGATACCTGATAAAATCAAAAATCCGCCTTTTTTAAGTGCCAGACTTAGGTTTTCCGCTTCTTTTATCAATACATTTTTATTGATATTGGCCAAAACAAGATCGAAAACAAACCTGCCTATATCAGCAGTTTCACCAAAATCCGATTTGATTTTCTCACAAGCATTTTCTTTGGCATTTGAATGAATATTCTCAACTGCAACAGGATCGTTATCGATAGCAATCACTTCAGAAGCTCCCATTTTTTCCGCTAAAATTGATAATATGCCTGTACCCGCACCAAAATCAAATATTTTCTTATTCTTAATATTGATTTCAGACATTAATTCGATCATCATGTATGTAGTTTCGTGATGACCTGTTCCAAATGTCATCTGAGGAGTAATAGTGATGGAATATTTATAATTTGAATCATCTATTCCTTCATGAAAAACAGCTTTAATTATACAAAAATTATCTACGGAAACAGGTTCAAAACTACTTTCCCATTCCTCATTCCAATTTTTGTTTTGGACAATATCCCTGTCAAAAGAAATTTGATATTGTGAACAAATATCTGCAATTTCTTTTTGATTTTCTTCTGTATTCTTTTTTTCCGGCAAATATGCTACTACTCCGTCTTTTCTTTCTTCAAAGGAATCAAAAGGCAAAGATGATAAAAAAGCTATCATCATACTGCTGTCCCAACCGCTTTTAAAAGTATATTTTATAAATTTAT
>JALVEG010000144.1 GCA_027031145.1 Saprospiraceae bacterium
CCATTATGATCACTATTTATTATGTTATCCGGATATACCATGGGAATATGATCCTTTTAGAGAAAACCCTGATGACAGGGATTGGCTGTTTGAATTATATGAAAAGGAATTAAAAAAGTATGGGAAAAAATATACGATAATAAAAGGAAATGAAGAAATCAGATTCAATTTGGCTTCAGAGATCATCAATGATTTACTAAATAAATAATAAATTACAACCGCGCACATCGCTTTCATCTGTTCGTCCCAATACTTTAAATGTTTTGTCATTGTATTTTATGCCCAGATCATCAGTAGCGATGAAACTACAGGTGTCAATATTTGCCAGATCGATAACATTGATTTTTCCCTGTTTCCCATTTTCCAAATATGAAAAAGGATCATAAATATCAGAAATCAATATATCCATGCTTTTTGATAATTCAAACAGTCCATCTCCCGTAGAATAAGACTGGGACAATAATTCTGTCATTCCATATTCAGAATATACCGTAGATATATTCAATTTATTTCTTAATATATTATGAACTTCATCACGATGCAATTCCTTTCCCCTACCCTTCATTCCGCCGGTTTCCATCACTAAAACATCATTGAGAAATACGGGAAATTTTTCCGCCATTTGCAATAAAGCAAAAGTTACTCCAAACAAAACTTTTTTCCTGTTCCCACGATAAGAGTTCATATCCTCAAGTAATTTCTCATAATCATATTTATAAAAACCACCACATCCTGATGATTTAATAAAATGATCTACCATATAAATCAATGATGAAGTATTTCGTTCTAAATAAGATGGTAATAATGCAAAAAAGCAATAGTTTTTTAAAGATTCAAACTTTTCTTCAAAGCAAAACGTAGCATTTTTTAAATAAAAATCTAAATCTCTTATGTAATTTTGCGATGGAGTCATTCCTGTCGTAGAACTGCTTTCAAATATTTTTTCTTCATGCCAATTTCCTGAAACAATTTTATGTTTTTTAAAAAAAGAAGCAGGCAAAAAAGGTATTTTTTTTACTTCATGGATATTTTCGGGATTGATACCAAGATATTTTATGAACCTTTTATAAATACTATTATTATTGCTTTGATATAAAAAAATATCCAATATCAAATTGTTTTTGTCAATATCTCCACCAAGAATAAAACTTTGATATCTTTTTATTAAACTATTTCTAGTGGAATCGATCATTTATTAAAAAATTTACAGTCTTCTTATAATTTTAATTAATTTTATATTAATTTCGTATAAATTAATCACAAAGTTATCAAGTGAAGCCAATAATAGCGTTTATTTTATTATTTTTTTTAATAATTTTATCCGGTTGTGTATCTAAACCCGAATTTCCCGATATTCCTCATCTTGAATTTACCGGTATGGATAAAAACAATATGGTGCAGGGAGATTTTAATTCAGATTCTATATTTATTTATTTAAAATTTACTGACGGAGACGGAGACATTGGATTTGAGACAACCGATTCTTTACCAAATTTATTTGTCATAGACAGCAGGACAAATAATATTGCAGAGAGCATTAAAATTCCAAAATTGCCTGATACAGGTACAGGAAACGGAGTATCGGGAGAAATTGAATTGAAATTATATACTACTTGCTGCCTGTTTGAAGATAATATTCCTCCTTGTTCGGTAATTGACAACATTCCATATGACACCTTATATTACAAGATATATCTGATTGACAGAGCGGGCAACAGCAGCGATACGGTGTATACAGATCCTATCATACTTGAATGTAAATAGTTTCTGCCCAATATTTAAGGAATGATTTTTGTTGTAATTATTATTTTATATATACTAAGGTATTAATAAAAGGGCTAAAGCCCGATAACAAGCAACTTGATTATTTACTAATTTTAAAATGATAATTACTATACATTATTTAAACGACATGATATGCAAAGATTAAAAGAAAGTGAATTGATCCTGACAGAGGATGGTAGAATATATCACCTTGGACTACATCCTGAAGATATTGGAGATTATATTATTACAGTCGGTGATCCAAAGCGGGTAGAGAGAGTTAGCATGCATTTTGATAAAATTGAATTGAAAATTCAAAAACGGGAGTTTGTTACCCATACGGGAATGCTTGGTAAGAAAAGAATTTCCGTTATAGGTACAGGTATTGGTCCCGACAATATCGATATAATGATCAATGAGATTGATGCCTTGAAAAACATTGATTTTAAAACCCGAAAAATAAAGAAAGAATTCACAAAACTTAATATTATCAGAATGGGAACTTCCGGCGCATTGAGAAAAGATATTCCCGTTGATTCTATTGTAGCAGCATCTCACGGATTAGGATTGGATGGATTATTGAATTTTTATGACTTTGAAAAAGAATCATATCATGAGGAATTTAATTATAAATTGAAAAAAGAACTACCTGAATTATATGAAATATGTATACCATATATATTTGAAGGAAGTCAAAGGCTTCTCGAATCAGTTGGTAAAGATTATATTCATGGCATAACAATGACAGCCGGGGGATTTTATGGTCCTCAGGGGAGAGAACTGAGATTAAAACAAAAAATACATAAAATTATAGACCATATTTCTGATTTCAATTGTCTGGATCATCATATCACGAATTTTGAAATGGAAACTTCAGCCATTTACGGTTTGGCCAAATTACTGGGGCATGAAGCATTATCTGTAAATGCAATAATTGCAAACAGAGCCACTATGGAATTCAGTAAAGATCCTTACATGTTTATCGATAAAATGATAGTACAAACTTTAGAGAAAATCGATGATTTTGGGAAGTAATTAACTTAATTTTCTTTTTTATTCGTCACATATGACCTCCATTTTTCCAAAACCTGTTCAAAATAATCAGGAAGTGGTGCTTCAAAATACATCTTCTTACCTGTTTTGGGATGAATAAATCCAAGTGATCTTGCATGTAGAGCGTGTCCCGGTAGCATATTAAAATTATTTTGAACAAATTGTTTATATTTTGTAAATACAGTCCCTTTAATCACCTTATCGCCACCATAAGTTTCATCATTGAAGACAGGATGTCCGATATATTTCATATGCACTCTAATCTGATGAGTTCTTCCGGTTTCCAGACGACAACTGACAAGACTAACATAATACATATCTTCCAATACTTTGTAATGTGTAACTGCATTTTTACCTGCTTCTCCTTCAGGGAATGCGATCATCATTTTCCTGTCTTTAGGGTTCCGGCCAATATTTACATCAATAGTATTTTCTGTTTCATCAAAATTTCCCCAAACCAATGCCCAATATTCTCTTTCAATGGAGTGATCGAAAAACTGTTTCGCCAGTTTGGTTATCGATTCATCATTTTTGGCAATAAGTAATAATCCTGTTGTATTTTTATCAATTCTATGAACAATACCCGGTCGGTCGTCCTCATTTCCTTCCATAACGGGAAGAGAAATCTTGTCGAAATAAAACTTCAGGGCATTAACCAAAGTACCGGAATAATTGGAAATGCCCGGATGCACAACCATTCCGGCCGGTTTATTTATCACCATCACATCTTCATCTTCATAAACAATGTCAAGAGGAATATCTTCAGCTTGTATTTCACCTTCAAAATCTCTTTTTCTGGGAATAATACCTGAAATCACATCACCGGGTCTGATTTTATAATTAGGTTTAACAGGTTTATCATTGACAAGAACAATATCGTTTTTAATGGCATTCTGAATTTTATTTCTTGTGGCATTCATCATCCTGTTCAACAGGAATTTGTCAATTCGCAAAGGTGTTTGCTTTTTATCGACTATTATTTTAAACTCTTCCCCAAAAATCTCATCTTGCTGCAATTCTTCCATATTAAATATTATTTACATAAATGAAATACCTGTTTTAATTGTAATAAAACCTATTGGGAAATATTTGTAATCAAAATTGTCCAATACGGAAAATATTTCATAATCTCCCGATTTTTTATTGTATAAAAACAATCCTCCTCCCGAATTGAAATTCAATGAAAAATAAAGAAATAATCCATCTGAATTAATATCTATAAGGCTGCCGAAACCAAGATTGTAACCAAAACCCGAATTTCCATTAATTAATTCGGTATCGATAGTTTCGTCCAAATCCTGATTTACGATGTTTATAGAACCAAAAGCATATCTGTATTCCAAATCCAACTGAACATACGGATTAAATATCCAAAAACTTCTTTTGGAAAAATATTTACCTCCTATATCCACATTAAAAATAAAACCGGTAAAATCATCTGAAAACTGATATTCATAACCATCTTCAAAACTGTTATCCAAATACTGATAT
>JALVEG010000145.1 GCA_027031145.1 Saprospiraceae bacterium
ATAATTGATTATTACAATAAGATAGGTTATAGAGATGCAAGAATAGTCGGTGATACAATGGGAAGGGATAAAAACGGAAATCTCGTTATTCAGATAAAGCTTTATGAAGGAAAAAAATATTTCTTCAATGATATAAAATGGAAAGGTAATTCTATTTATGATGATGAAGTATTATCCAGGGTACTCGGTATAAAAAAAGGTGATGTTTATAATAAGGAATTGCTGGAGAAAAGACTTAAATTTAGTATGGATGGCAGGGATGTATCGTCATTATATATGGATAAAGGTTATTTGTTTTTTAGAGTTGATCCTGTTGAAGTAGCAGTAGATAATGATAAGATCAATCTTGAAATGAGGATATATGAAGGACCCCAGGCTTCTATTGACCGTGTTGTTATCAAAGGAAATGACCGTACTCATGAAAAAGTTATAAGAAGAGAGTTGAGAACATTACCCGGAGAAAAATTTAGCAGGGCTGATATCATAAGATCACAAAGGGAGATCATTAATCTGGGGTATTTTAACCCTGAAAACTTGCAGATAAATACACCGGTAAATCCTCAAAGAGGAACTGTTGATATTGAATATACAGTGGAAGAGAAGCCTTCGGATCAATTGGAAATGTCAGCGGGATACTCAGGATATGGAGGGTTGCTAGGGACTCTTGGTGTAGTCTTTAATAATTTTTCTATAGACAATATCAATGATAAAAGTTCATGGAATCCATTGCCTCAGGGTGACGGTCAGAAATTGTCCCTTAGAGTTCAATCAAATAATTATTACAAATCGCTCAATTTTTCACTTACGGAACCATGGTTTGGTGGAAGGAAAAGAAATTCTTTGACAATAGGTAGTGTGTATTCTCAAATCGGAAATTACGGTAGTGGTTCTTTTACCATTACCAGAGCTTTTGCCGGTTTAGGTGTTCCTTTACAGTGGCCTGATGATTATTTTTTGGCAAATATGACACTGAATTTGGAAAAAATGAATCTTGATGATTTTACTAATTATGGAAATGGCTTCACCGTTAGATCAGGTACTTTTAATAACTTAAGTTTGAATCTGACTTTGCTTAGAAGTTCTATCAGTGAGCCGATATATCCACGATCGGGTTCAAAAGTGTCTTTATCATTGAAAATAACTCCACCATACAGTTTATTTAGAGATGTTAATTATAATTTAACAGAGCAGGAAAAAATTGATGTAATTGATCAATTACAGAAGGATTTGGGAGATGGTACGGTTCTTAGTGATGATGATAAAAAGAATGCTGTTCAGGAGGAAGTTGACAGGCGCAAATTTAAATGGCTTGAATATCACAAGTGGAAATTTCAGGCGGAATGGTACTATAATATAATAGACAACCTTGTATTGATGTCATCGGTTAAGATGGGAATATTGGGTTATTTTGATAAAGATTTGGGTACTATTCCTTTTGAAAGAAACGAAGTTGGGGGAGATGGTATATCAAATTATAATTCAACGATACAGGGAAAAGATATTTATGCTGTTAGAGGTTATGAGCCTCAGGATTTCCCTGAGTATTATAATGGTGGAGGAACTATTTTTAGTAAATATACAATAGAATTGAGATATCCTATAAGTCTCAATCCCTCATCGACTATATACGGACTTGGATTTCTGCAGGCAGCAAATTCCTGGGGAAGATTCAGGGATTTCAATCCATTTGATGTAAAAAGATCGGTTGGTATCGGATTAAGAGCTTATTTGCCAATGTTTGGATTATTGGGATTTGATTATGGATTTGGATTGGATAAGAATCTGCCCGGAGGATCCAAATGGACAGAGTATGGAAAATTTAGTGTTGTACTTGGATTTGAGCCGGAATAGTCAAAGTTTTAATCGAGACAGTGAATTAATCGCAATTTATATTGAAGTAAAATTAAGATATAATAAATAAACTTATTTGTAATAAATAAAAAAAATGCCCTATATTTAGGGCGTTTTTTATTTTAAATAATCACATATTAAATTTTAGTAATTATGAATAAAGTATATATAGTATCAGCGGTAAGAACTCCTTTAGGAAGTTTTGGAGGTGTATTATCGGGTTTTAAAGCAACAGAATTAGGTTCCATTGCTATTAAGGAAGCTCTAAAAAGAGCGGGAGTTTCCGGTGATGATATTGATGAAGTATTTTTTGGAAATGTTGTCCAGGCAAATAATGGACAAGCTCCGGCAAGACAAGCGGCATTGGGAGCAGGAGTTACTGATTATGCCCCTGCTACCACAGTCAATAAAGTTTGTGCTTCCGGGATGAAATCAATAGCATTCGGAGCACAATCAATCCAACTTGGTTTTACCGATCTCGTAGTCGTGGGAGGAATGGAAAGTATGAGTAATATTCCGTTTTATGTACCTAAAGCAAGATATGGATATAAATATGGTGATGGTGTTTTGGTTGATGGATTGGTAAAAGATGGTCTGGAAGATGCTTACGGTAAAAAGCCTATGGGAGTTTATGCTGATGAAACAGCAGCTGAATATGAGATCAGCAGGGAAGAGCAGGATGAATTTGCTATAGAGTCTTATAAAAGATCTGCACTGGCAACAGAAAAAGGGCTTTTTAAAGATGAGATAGTGCCGGTTGAAATTAAAGACAGAAGAGGTAATATCACTATCGTTAATGAAGACGAAGAATTTAAAAGAGTGAAATTTGAAAAAATACCTTCATTAAGAGCAGTATTTACTAAAGACGGAACCGTTACTGCAGCAAATGCTTCTACTATCAATGATGGAGCAGCAGCTTTGATCCTGGCAAGTGAGAAAGCCGTTAAAGAACATGGCTTGAAACCAATAGGTGAAATAATCGCTTATGGTGATGCAGCTCATGATCCTGACAGATTTACAACTGCACCTATAAAAGGAGCTGATATCGTTTTGGACAGAGCAGGGATGAAAAAAGAAGATATGGATCTATGGGAAGTTAATGAAGCTTTTGCAGTGGTTACATTGGCATTTAATAAATTGATGAAGATTGATAATTCAATAGTGAATGTCAATGGAGGAGCAGTTTCCTTGGGACACCCTCTTGGTGCATCAGGAGCCAGAATAGTCGTTACCCTTATGCATGCCTTGAGAAACAGGGGAGGAGAATATGGTTTGGCTACTCTTTGCAATGGTGGAGGAGGAGCAGGAGCAATGATAGTCAGGAAATTGTAAAAGAGTTTCAGGATTCAGATTTTGGATTTTAGATTTTGGATTTCAGATTTCAGATTTTAGGATTTGGAGCTATGATATAATGGAATAATGCAGAAATAATGAATTTTAGACAATTAAATTATGAAAATATTAATCTTATGTACCGGAAATACTTGTCGCAGTCAGATGGCTGAAGGATATTTGCAGCATTTGGATAGTTCGCTGGAAGTGTATTCGGCAGGTGTGGAACCGGGCAATGGAGTTAATCCTTTTGCAGTAAAGGTAATGAAAGAGAAAAACATTGACATATCAGGCAGACGATCAAATGATGTTGGAGAATTTATCGATAAGAAATTTGATTATGTAATTACAGTTTGCGATCATGCACGCGAAACTTGTCCGGTATTTACAGGAGAAGTGAAAAATCAATTGCATATTGGCTTTGAAGATCCTGCTGAATTCAAAGGCAAGGATGATGCTGTTTTAAATAAATACAGGGAAGTCAGGGATTTGATTTTTAAAGAACTTGGAGAATGGTATAGATCAATAGTTAAAGAAAAAAGTAAGATTTCTCCCGTTGGCTGGGATAAAGGGGATATGTAAATATATTAAAAAAAACACAATGGATAAAAAGAAAAAATTACTTCTGGAAAAACGTCAGCAAGCTCTTTTGGGAGGCGGGATCAAGAGACTGGAAAGACAACACGAAAAACATAAACTGAGTGCAAGGGAAAGAATCGAATTGTTGTTGGACAAGGGATCTTTTGAAGAGATCGGGATGTTTGTTGAGCACAGGGAGACAAAATTCGGTATGGACAAACAACGTTACCCCGGAGATGGTGTTGTCACGGGTTTTGGTACTATAGATGGCAGGTTGGTCTATGTTTTTTCTCAGGATTTTACTGTTTTTGGAGGTTCTTTGTCGGAAACCCATGCTGAAAAGATAGTAAAGATCATGGATCTTGCTATGAAGAACGGTGCTCCAATCATTGGGATCAATGATTCAGGTGGAGCCAGAATACAGGAAGGTGTAGTTTCACTTGGTGGTTATGCGGATATTTTTTACAGAAATACGCTGGCATCAGGAGTGATCCCCCAGATATCACTGGTTATGGGACCATGTGCGGGTGG
>JALVEG010000146.1 GCA_027031145.1 Saprospiraceae bacterium
TTAACTTTACCTGAATAATTTTCTATACTGTCATACTCAATGTTTGAAAATATATAAAGATCCTTGAACAGATCATTCCTGTCAAAAAATAAAGTATAATCCAATGTGCCGATTTGTTTCTGCTGACCAAATTTTATTATATCGTTAAACAATTTGGGTTCAGGTTCTTTAATTGCGGTATCTCTTTTAATCTTAAAGATCAACTTTGATTTGTTTCCTTCAAAATCCTGCGCTATTATTTCAATTTTTTGACTTTTGTCCTTATACAAATTAATTATACTATTTAAAGTGTCATTTAGGATATTCAGATCATTTCCCGGTAGTTTGTATAACCGGATAAATCTTGCTTTTGAACGTACAAAAGTTTTGTAATCAATGAAAGAATTTATAGATCTCATATTATCAAAATCCAGTGAATCCATTTTAAATCCAAAAACCTCTTTTCCATCAACTTTCATCGACATTTTATAAATTCCATTCTTATTGGGAGCATTATTCATTCTGTCAAATCCTGAAACTTCAATTCCAACCCTCCATGCTCCGTATTTTATCGTGAAAGGTTTTGGTATATAATTTCCGTATTTTGATTTTTGTAAATGGTATATTTTCGAATTCAATTCATTATAAGCTGTATCCAAAGCAACTATTTTCAGATTCAATAATCGCGGAGGTCTTCTGTCCCTTGGTTTTATTCCGAAAACAAACGGATTCAATGGATGTTCTGTTTCGGTATTTCTCAATTCAAAATGAAGATGGGGACCAAAAGAACGACCGGTATTTCCAATCTGACCGATAAATTCACCTTTTTTTACAGGTATTTTCAAAGAATCGGGATTGATGGAGTATGATTGACTTTCATATTGTATTTTTTTTACAATCGCTTCAAGCTTTTTACTGAAATGTTTAAGATGCGCATAAACACTTGTTATACCATCAGGATGATCTATATAAACAGCTTTTCCGTATCCGTCAGGACCAACTCTTATTCTCGATATATACCCTTCATCAATAGAATATACTTTATTGAGTTCATAACTACCCGAACTTTTTATATCAATACCTGAATGAAAATGATTTTTTCGCAGTTCTCCAAAGAATCCGCTAAGACGTATTTTATATTTTACGGGATAAAAATATTGTTTTTGTGAATTGCCCGGAATATATGCAAACAAAAATATCAATAAACTAATAATCACAATTTCTCTTGGGTGCATTTCATTTTTTCGCTTTTCCCACACTTTGCCTCTAACTCCTAAAGGAGAATCCAACCCGCAATGCGAAAAAATGAAATATACAATTTCTCTTGGATGCATAATTACCTATTTCACTAAAATATCTATCAAATAATCTCCTGCTTCATAAAGAGACATATTACCGTTTTCAACTTTTTCCAATACTTCCTTATATATTTTTTTCAATTCGGGATTATTTGTAAATATTTCAAGCAGGTTGTTGAATAAATAATCATGAAACCATTCCTGGTTTTGCTTTTTGCGATTTGTATCAAAATACCCTGATGATCTTACGGTTTTTTCGAACTCTAATATCAAATCCCATAATTTATCGATCCCTTTATTTTCCATAGCTGATATCATCATTATTTTGGTACTCCATCCGCTTTCTTTTTTAGCTAATAAACCAAGTGCATTGGAATACTGGGCGAAAGTTTTTTCTGCATTGTGGATGTTTTCACCATCTGCTTTATTAACCACAATAATATCCGCCATCTCCATTATTCCCCGTTTTATTCCCTGGATCTCATCACCTGCTCCGGGTTGCAAAAGTAAAATAAAAAGGTCTGTCATTGAATGAACTGCCGTTTCGGATTGTCCCACTCCTACCGTTTCAATAAATACAGGATTGTATCCCGCAGTCTCCACCAATATCACCGATTCCTTTGTTTTATTTGCTACTCCTCCCAGGCTTTTGCCGGCAGGAGAAGGTCTGATAAAAGCATTTTCCGACTTAGAGAGTTTATTCATTCTGGTTTTATCTCCCAAAATACTTCCTCCCGAGATCTTGCTGCTGGGATCTATTGCCAAAATAGCCGGTTTATATCCTTTTTCAATAATATACAAACCCAGATTTTCCAATAATGTACTTTTTCCAACACCCGGAGATCCTGTAATTCCTATTCTCAAAGTATTTCTTTTATTCTTCAAACACATTGATATCAATTCTTTGGATTCCTTTCTGTGTTGAGGATTATTGCTTTCTATCAGGGTAATGGCTTTACCAAGAGCAAAACGATCTCCTTCAAGTATTTGCTTATACAATTCTTCTATTTGGGGAAGTCTCTTTTTATTCAGCTTTATTTTAGGATTCAAATTGCTCATTGCGCAAAAATAAATAATTTAATTATATTTGCCATAAATATCCAAAAATGAAACGAATAATAAAACTTTCTTTTTTTCTGATAATCCTTATTCTTTTAACAAATTCCTGTAAACAAAAATTCAATGATGAAGTTATTCCCGACCTGACACAGGTCATTTATGGATTGGCTTCTCCGGTAAAACTCAATTATGATACCACAAAATTGATCCTTAAAGATTATTTTGATAATACTGAAATGATAACAGGAATTTCATATCCTAAAGGATTAACCGCAGCTAATACAAATATCACTGATACTGTTTTTCTAATATCAAGCGATAGTTTAAATCCAATCGATGTGATTAATGTAAAAACGACCATAGGTTCAACTGAGATACCTGTATTTAAATCAAAAAAAATAAGATATACTTATATTTTTCCCGATCCGGAACATAAATATAAAACCGTAAATCTTGTAGGGGAGATCAATGCCTGGAATCCGGCAAATACTCCATTGAAATATCAGGATAGTATATGGAGAACAGACTTGTTTCTGGAACCAGACAAATATGCTTATCAGATAGTTTTGGATGGAAAATGGCAACTGGATCCCAATAACAAGATCAAAATCAGCAACGGTATGGGAGGATACAATTCCCAATTGACAGTCGGAAATAGAAATGATAATCCTCAACCTGATCTGATAACCGGTAAAATAGAAGAAGACAAGATCCTGCTAAAAAGCAGAGGTCAAAACCTAAAATATCTGGTGATGTTTCAAAACCATAGAATTGGTTACGAGATAAAAGGCAATAAACTAAAGATCAAAATTCCCTCTATTGCATCAAAATCCAAAAGAAATTATATCCGTGCCTGGGCATATAATGATAATCTTGTTTCGGATGAAGTTTTTATTCCTCTGGATTCCGGTAAAGTACTTTTGAATGCCAAAGATCTTACCAGAATG
Organism: Saprospiraceae bacterium; assembly: GCA_027031145.1. Classification (GTDB taxonomy): domain Bacteria; phylum Bacteroidota; class Bacteroidia; order Chitinophagales; family Saprospiraceae; genus JADJGA01. The sequence goes on from JALVEG010000146.1 coordinate 3,284, forward strand.
GATAAAGAAACTAATATTCTTTATTATGTCATGGTTGACAGGTTCAAAAATGCAAAAAAGGATAATGATGCTCCTCTTAATGATCCGGAAGTAGATCCGAAAGCGGATTTTCATGGTGGTGATATTGCCGGAATAACTGAAATGATCAATAACGGCTATTTCGAAAAACTCGGGATTTCTGCTATTTGGTTATCTCCCATAGTACAAAATCCTAAAGGAAAATACGGTCTTTATAATGTCAAGGGAATAAAAAGCAAATTTTCCGCTTATCATGGCTATTGGCCTGTCTCTTTTACCAAAGTCGATAAAAGATTTGGAACCCCTGAAGATCTCAGGCAATTGGTAAAAGCCGCTCATGATAAAAATGAAAATGTATTTCTTGATTTTGTCGCAAATCATGTTCATGAAGAACATCCTTTTTACAAAAAATATAAAGATAAAGGATGGTTCACAAATTTGTATCTTCCTGATGGCACACTCAATACCGAAAGATGGGATGACCATAGACTGACAACTTGGTTTGACGTATTTTTACCAACGTTAAATCTTGAAAAAACAGAAGTTGCAAATATGCTTTCGGACAGTGCGGTATTTTGGCTTGATAAATATGACATTGACGGGTTCAGACACGATGCCACCAAGCATATTCCTTTGAATTTTTGGAGGATGCTTACAGTAAAAGTGAAAAAAGAAAGTAAAAAAACCGGAAAAAATTATTATCAGGTTGGCGAAACTTACGGTACTCCCCAATTGATAAGCAGCTACATCAGCACGGGAATGCTTGACGGCCAGTTTGATTTTAATATTTATGATGCATTGGTTCAGTCGATAATCAAAGATGATACGGGATTTGACCTGTTGAGACAAAAACTTTTGCAAAGTATAAAATATTACGGTGTTCACAATCTGATGGGATATATGACCGGCAATCAGGATAAAACACGTTTTATGGCTTTGGCAACAGGAGATGTTTCGATGGATGAAGATTCAAAATATGCAGGCTGGAGCAGAAAAATAAGTAAAAAAACACCTAAAGGATACTCAAAACTCGCATTGATGCATACTTTTATAATGACTTTTCCGGGAATTCCCGTGATCTATTACGGTGATGAGATAGGAATGACAGGAGCAAATGACCCCGATAACCGCAGAGACATGAAATTTGAAAATTTGAATGAAAATGAACAGAATTTGCTTAATAAAGTATCAAAATTGACTCATTTGCGTCTTGATAATCCTGTTTTTATGTTTGGAAACATGAAATTTCATAAAGTTGGAAAGGATATAATTGTTTACTCCAGAAAATATTTTGATAAAATAGCCATTGTATTTGTTAACAATAGCAATGAAGACAAAGAAATAAATATTACTTTGGACAAGAATTATAATTTAAAGGATTTAAAAAGTACTTTTGGATCTGAATTTAATATTAAAAAGAATAAAATAACCGTTAATTTAAAACCTAATAGTTCTGAAATTTTAATAAAATAATTTAAATTCAATCATTTTTTTAAATATGAAATTTATTTGAATGAGTAACAAAATGGCCTTATTCATTTTAGTGAAAAAAGTAGATAAAATACGTTAAAAACGAATTACTGTTTGAGCTCTGACGAAGTCGAGTGAGTTTAATTAGTTTAGTATTTTATCACTTTTTGAGCGTTAAAAAATGAATACAGCCTTGATTTTTTTGTTTCGTTTTTTCATCAAGGAAAAAATGAAAAAATATTATAATTTGCACTAAATTTAAATTTTAACCGAATGAAAAAACATTTTATATTTTTATCAATACTTCTTTTTCTTTTTACTTTTTCATGCAAAAAGACGGATCAACCGGTAAAACAGGTTTCCAAAGCTGAAAAAGATTCCACTTACCAGCTTCTTCCGGCACCCGAATGGTCTAATAATGCAACGATATATGAAGTAAATCTACGACAATATACTCCTGAAGAAACTATCAAAGCATTCATTCCACATATTTCCAGATTAAAAAAACTGGGAATTGATATTTTATGGATAATGCCGCCTTATCCTATTGGAGTGGAAAAAAGAAAGGGGACAATGGGTAGTCCATATTCTATCTCTGATTATACAGCTATAAATCCGGATATGGGAACTATTGAAGATTTTAAAACTCTTGTCGATACAGTTCATGCTTCAGGGATGAAAATTCTTCTTGACTGGGTAGGAAATCATACATCATTTGACCATAAATGGACTAAAACACATCCTGAATGGTACACAAAAGACAGTCTCGGCAATATTACCCACCCGAAAGGAACCGACTGGACAGATGTTGCAGATCTCAATTATGACAATAAAGAAATGCGTAAAGCAATGATCAGTGCGATGGAGTTCTGGATCAAAAAGACAGATATTGACGGATATCGATGTGATGTTGCGGGTTTTGTACCTAATGATTTTTGGAGTGAAGCGATAAGCGACCTGGAAAAGATCAAACCGGTATTTATGCTAGCCGAATGGGAAGATCCCTCATTACACAAAGCAGGATTTCACATGACCTACGGTTGGGAATTCCACCATATCATGAACGAAATAGCACAGGGAAAAATGAGTCCGAAAGCGATAGATACTTTTTTGCAAAAAGATTATAACAGATTTCCTCCCGAAGCATACCGTATGAATTTTATAACAAATCATGATGAAAATTCATGGAACGGTACCATTAAAGAAAGAATGGGAGATGCGGCAGATGCTATGGCTGTTTTGGCTTTTACAATTCAGGGAATGCCATTGGTTTATAGTGGACAGGAGGCAGGATTGAATAAAAGATTATCGTTTTTTGACAAAGATCAAATCGATTGGTCTGATCTGTCAAAATCAAAATTTTATCATAAATTGCTTGATCTGCATCATCGCAATGTTGCTTTGTGGAATGGTAATTATGGAGCTAAAGCGGTTAAATTAAAAACTGATAACGATAATATTTACGTTTTTACCCGTAAAAAAGACGGTGCTCAGATAATTGTATTTTTAAATCTTTCAGGAGAAAAACAAAGATTCAATATCGTAGGAGAAACACTTACCGATTATCATTTTGTAAATATCTTTACCGGTAAAGATAAAAAATTAAGTGAATGGACAAAAGGAGTTCAGGAAATGAAACCCTGGGAATATCTGGTATTGGAAAAATAATCTGTAACTACACAGGTAGGACTCTCAAGCGCGATAGCGATTGTGAAGCCGGTTTAAAATTCTTTCTCTCTTTTTTTATTTTCATTTATCAAACTCCAGCTTCAGAATCTCTTGCAAGCCTACGTAATACTTCGGCTTGCATGGCGAGCTTCTGAGTCTTAAGTAACAAGTAGACTCACAAGCGCGATAGCAATTGTGAAGCCGGTTTAATTACTGACTATCTTACTTTACCATTATAAACAAACAATTTTGATATAGTGGTGTTTTTAATATTGAACGAACAAAAATCAAAGAATGAGCGAACATTGGCAAATAGGTAAAAAGAATAAAAAATCATTTTTAAAACAAGAAGAAGAAAAAGCTATTTTGGTAGGTGTTATTTACAACAACACCGAAGAGGAAGTAAAAACATATCTTGATGAATTGGAATTTCTCGCTAAAACAGCAGGAGCTCAAAGTGTAAAAATATTTACTCAAAAACTAAAACATCCCGATTCCAAATATTTTATCGGTAAAGGAAAAATGGAAGAGATAAAAAATTATATGGAGTTTAGGGGAGACATAGATATGGTGATCTTTGACGATGATCTTACCGGCAAACAAACCACAACCCTCGAAGAGATACTTGAAGTGAAAATAATAGACAGAAGTACGCTGATCCTTGATATTTTTGCAAAAAGAGCACAAAAAGCACAGGCAAAAGCACAGGTTGAACTTGCCCAATTACAATACCTGTTGCCCAGATTGCGTGGTTTGTGGACACACCTCGAAAGGCAACGCGGGGGTATCGGAATGAGAGGTCCGGGTGAACAGGAAATCGAAACAGACAGGCGTATAGTAAAAGATAAAATTAAGAAACTAAAAGATACTCTTGCTACTATCGACAAACAAGACCGGACAAGAAGAAAAAAACGTGATGAGATGATAAGAGTGGCTCTTGTTGGTTATACCAATGTTGGGAAATCCACATTGATGAATCTGCTTACAAAGTCGGAAGTATTTACAGAGAATAAACTCTTTGCAACCCTTGATACAACTGTAAGGAAAATGGTTTTAGGCAGAATGCCTTTTTTGCTTTCGGATACTGTAGGATTTATCAGAAAATTACCTCATCATCTTGTCGAAAGTTTCAAATCAACTCTCGATGAAGTAAGGGAAAGCGATCTTTTGCTTCATGTTATCGACATTTCACATCCTCAATATGAAGACCAGATCATAACTGTGAATAAAACACTTAAAGAACTTGGAGCCGGTGATAAAACGACCATTTATGTTTTTAACAAAATAGATCAATACAGGGAAAATTATTTTGATAAATTATTGGATGAGGAAACCAAAGAAACCATCCTGGTTCAACTAAAAGAAAAACTGAAAAATAATTACGGAGAGAATGTTATTTTTATTTCAGCCAAAGAAAAAGAAAATATAGATACCTTTAAAGACATACTGCAATCACTGGTAGAAGATAAATATAAAATACGGTATCCGTATAAGACACATTATTGGTAAAATGGGAACATTTCATTTTTTACGCCAAAAGCAAAGTCTAAGACATTTGCTTATCAGATTAAATTATTAATATTGTTTTGTAGAGAAAAATTATAAACAGATAAAATTATTTCTGTATTAATTGACATGTTAACCTTTGCGAAACTCCGCGATACCTCTGCGGCACTTTGCGGGATAAAACAATATCTGATTTTCATTAATATTTCCCGCTAAGAGCCGCTAAGGACACGCTAAGGAGCGCAAAAGGAAACGATATCTAAAAAATCTTAACTATTCTTAAATCCTTAATAACTAAAAAAATTATCTGTAATCATCTATAATATTAAAACATCATTGAATTACACGAATTGATCGAATATTTTTTCACTTGTGAAAAGAATAGATAAATTTGATGATAGAGATATTATTAAAATTTATGAAAGAAGTAACATTACCGTAAATTCATATTTTTCCTTCATACAAATCCCAAATCGGAAAGCACATTTCATAATCATTCCAAATAATATCACCATATTCAATAGAAAAAGATTGAAATAATTTTTTGTCAAGATATTTTCTTGTCATTGGATTCTTAGCTTTCTTTAAAAATGCTTCGAAATCAACAACTTTTTCAGTACCATCAGAGAACTGAAATTTAATTTTATATTTTCCTAAATAATTCGCCTTTTGAATTGAAATTACCATATTATATTTTTTTTGTTATTTTTTCTGCAGCAATTTCTTTATTAAAAACAAAAAAATCTACCCATTTCCTAATAATATCATCTCTATAATATTCAACGAGTTTTTTGAACTTTTTTGTATTTTGGGTATCAAGAGGTTCTTTACCTGCAACGTTTTTAATTGAGACTTTAATAAATTTTCCATTTTCATATATCAATTCAGCTTTACTTTCTTTATCTTGATATTTACAATGAACATGAATTGGTTCATGTTCATTGGAATAAAATAAAACAACTAATCCAAAATATTCATAAAGCTTAGGCATTTTTTTTAGCAAATTTACAAATTTGTTATGATTTTGTCAATATTTCAATATTTATTTGAAGAAACATAACAAATTCCGTGAAATAAGAAGAAAGTTAGACCTGTTCCGTAAACAAACGAAATATTTCATCAGCCCGTAGCAAATGGAAAAACGATAAACAAGAATGCTCTATTATTTATTTAAGAATATTTGTTTACTTTTATAAAAAATTTGTAAAAATGAAGTTAAAACCAATAAACAGATTCATAATTCCTATATTTATTTTTTATATTTTTATTTTTGCAGGATGTAAAGACAATTCAAATTCAGTTGTGGTTTATACTACTGTCGATCAGGTCTTTTCCGAACCGGTATTGAAAAAATTTGAATCTCAAACAGGGATCAAAATAAAAGCTGTTTATGACACGGAAGAAACAAAATCAACCGGTATTCTCAATAGACTTATAGCGGAAAAAGGCAATCCTCAATGCGATATGTTTTGGAGCGGTGATCCTATGAGAACAGTGGTTTTAGAAAATAAAGGAATGCTTTATCCTTATATTTCAAAATCAGCTGAAGGTATTGATGAAGAATTCAAAGACAAAGATCATCTTTGGACAGGGTTTTCAGCCAGGGCAAGAGTGTTGATCTACAATAAAGATCTATTAAAAAAAGAAGATGTTCCACAGTCGATATTTGACCTTACTTCAGAAAAATACAAAGGTAAAGTAGCGATTGCAAATCCTTTATTCGGAACTACTACTTTTTATCTTGCCGCTTTGTTTTCCATTATCGGGGACGAAAAAGCAAAAGCTTATTTACAAGACTTAAAAAACAATAACGTTGTGATAGCCACAAGCAACGGAGATGTGAAAAAAAGGGTTGTAAAAGGAGAAGTTTTTTGTGGTTTGACCGATACCGACGATGCATTTGAAGCGATAAAAGACGGTGATAACATTGGAATGGTTTTTTTGGATCAACAGGGTATTGGTAATTTGATAATGCCTAATACGGTAAGCTTGATAAAAAAAGAAAAAATATCAGATAATGCAAAAAAACTAATCGATTATTTATTAAGTCCTGAAACCGAATCGGCTTTGTCATATTCCTGTGCGCAAATGCCATTGCATAAAGGTGTAAAAACAGCTAAAAATATTCCGTCACCGGACAAAATAAAACCGATGAAAATAGATTATATCGAAACAGCAAAAAAACTTAAAGAAATTCAAAACTATCTTAAGAAATGGGTAGAAAAACAATAAAATACCCTGTCTATACAATAGCACTTGCATTGTATTTATTTTTTATCGTATTGCCGGTATTATATTCACTGTGGTTAACGGTAACGGACGGGCATTTTATTGAAAATATTAAAACAGTTGGTCAGGATTCAATTATTTTATTATTGAAAAGCTCGGTTTTAGCGGCCGTTATTGCAATTATATCTACTTTCTTTGGAATAATTCTAGGCTTTTTGATCTATAAAACATCTATCAATTATAGGAAATTTTTCAAAGTCATTATTTTGATCCCCTTATTTATTTCACCATATATTTTAGCCGTTGCATGGAGGGATATCCTTTTATTATTTTTTGATAAAATAGAAAATTCCAATTCTTTTTTTGCTATCATATTGGTACACAGTACTATTTTTATACCTTTATCGATACTTATAATCGGATCTGCTTTGGTAAATGTTTCTAAAAATCTGGAAGAATCGGCTCTGATGATCTCCGGTTTCAAAAGGATGTTCTTCAATATTTTATTACCTTTGATAAAACCTGCCATTTTATCTTCACTGGTATTGGTATTTATTTTCAGTATTTCGGAATTTTCGGTTCCGGCATTTTTTAGTGTCAGGGTTTTTACTACCGAAATATTTACACAATTTTCCGCATTTTACAATCATAGTCTGGCAATGCTTCAGTCTTCTTTGTTGATCATTGTTTGTGTTTTATTATTGCTGTCTGAAAGAAAATATATCGCAGATTCTCCATTTTTATCTATCGGAACAAGAGGTAAAACCACAAAATTATATGATTTTAAATCTTTTAATAAAATCGCTTATCTGATATTGATCTTTTCTGTTTTTATAATGATATTATTACCACTTTTGATACTTCTTTATCAATCTTTTAAAGATGGAACTGATGATTTTATTGAAGCATTTCAGTTATTGATACCAACTTTTGGAAATTCTCTTTTTTTGGCATTGACAGGAGCAATATTAACATTGATATTTGGTTTTATTGCAGCATATTTTTCAGAAATTTACAGGAAAAAACTTCTTGACAGTTCATTGTTATTACTTTTTGCTATTCCATCGATAGTATTGGGTATTGCATTGATCAAATTTTATAATCGTCCGGTTTTAAACACTATTTATTCAGGAGTTGGAATAATAATAATCGGGTATGTTGCCAAGTATGGTTTTATTGCAGCTAAGATGCTGGAAAATGCGATAAAACAAATACCCAAATCTTTGGATGAAGCAGCAAAAATTCAGGGCATTAAATTCTATAAAAGAATAAATTCTATTACACTTCCTCTTGTTTTTCCGGCAATATTCGCTGCTTTTATGATCAATTTTCTTTTCTGTCTCGGAGATCTGGGTACTACTATCATGGTTTATCCTCCCGGAACGGAAATAATGCCGATAAAGGTTTTTACTATCATGGCAAATGCGCCGGAATCTCTAACAAGTTCAATGGTTTTAATAGTATTTTTGTTTACAATATCGATAATTTTGATATTATTTAGTATTTTTAGAAAAATTTTCACTGCATATAATGTCAATTATTAAACTGAAAAATATTAGTTATTCTTATGATGAAGAAAGAGTTTTGGATAAACTCTCTTTGGATATAGAAAAAAATAAAATAACGTATTTATTGGGTAATTCGGGTAGTGGTAAAACTACTATCTTGCGTTTAATTACCGGCTTGGAAGTACCGCAGGAAGGAAATGTTTATATAGAAAATGTGCTTGTTTCTATAGCAAATTCGCTTATTGTACCTCCTGAAAAAAGGAAAATAGGATATATTTTTCAGGATTTAGCACTATGGCCGCATTTTACGGTTTACAAAAATATAGCTTTCGGTTTGCAAAATAAAAAAGAATCAGATATTGAAAAAAAAGTACTTGATATGCTTGATTTTTTTGGATTGAAAGATTCTGCCAATAAATTTCCGCATCAACTATCCGGCGGGCAACAACAGATGATAGCAATTTCAAGAGCATTGGTACTAAAGCCTAAAATATTATTAATGGACGAACCCTTGGCAAATCTCGATATAAAATCAAAAAGAAAAATATTGAAATATCTGGTTTTATTAAAAGAAAACTTTAATCTTAGCATTGTGTATGTTACTCATGACCATCGGGAAGCATTTGAAATCGCAGATGATATCGTTGTGTTAAATGATGGCAAAATCCAAGATTCCGGTTCGACAGAGAAGATAAAGAATTCTGATAATGAATTTGTCAAAGATTTTTTAGAAATTGAAGATGACTGAATCGGAATTTAATCGACAAGAGGTATGGAGAACTCTGTACATTTTCTTTATAGGGTCATCTCGGTATACTCCGGCTAACGCCAGGAGCACTCGATGACCTTAATTTAGGATTCTTTTGACCTATACAGTAGATACATCTGGAGACACTAAGTACTGGGTGAATCGCAACCCCAAATCCATTTTGGCGGTATTTTTGTTGCGAAGCAAACAAAAATAGTGACAAAATAAAAGAAGATAAATGATATCTGAATCGGAATTTTCACAAATGGAAGATTTACATAATTATTTCAGTTTAAAAATCCTGAAAATTCAATAATTTTGTTAATTTTGATTCTGACAAAAAAAATCACAAACACATGAAAACAATATTTATTTTATTATTCGGACTCTCTTTATTTGCAGGGAATAAAGCCTGGACTACCGGTAATGAGCACATTTTATTTTTTCGCTTTTTCCATACTTTGCCTCTAACTCCTAAAGGAGAATCCAACGCGCAATACGAAAAAATTAAATGCACTTCCTCGGGTGATCTTACTATTCCCAATATCAAAAAAGATACTCTTTTCGATTTTGAAAATTACAAAACAGGGAAATTACCCGCCGGTTGGTCTCAGTATTTTACCGGAAAAGGCAAATTCACCAATTGGAAAATTGTTGATGATAATGGAAATAAAGTTTTAGCACAATTATCCCAAGACAAGCCGGGTTATCACTTCAATGATATAGTTTTTGATGATCTTAATGTGAAAAATGTTGAAATGGAGGTTAAGATAAAGGGAGTTGCAGGAAGAAAAGACCGGGGAGGTGGATTTATCTGGAGATTTACAGATAAAAATAATTATTATGTCGTAAGAGAAAATCCCCTTGAAGACAATGTAGTATTGTATAAGGTAAAAAACGGCAAAAGAACCGATTTACCTGTTTTGGGTAAAGGAAGAACTTACGGTGTTGATGTCAAACCATTGGGAAATGGTTGGAACACTCTGAAATTGACTGTCAAAGATGATCTCTTCATTGTGTATCTCAACGGTAAAGAACTTTTCAAAGTAAAAGATGATACCTTCACAGGTGCCGGTAAAGTCGGATTGTGGACAAAGGCGGATGCGGTAAGCTATTTTGATGATTTCAGGGTGAGATATTGATTAAAAAAAATAAAATAAATTTGGGGGCTAATCTTATGGTGTTGATACTCTAAAATCACTTACCGAGACATAAGAATAGCCCCTAACTTCAGTTAGGGGATTTGGAGTTAACCCGAATTAAAGTCAAAGTGCGCTTCAGCGTACTTCTCAACATAAAAAATAATTTATTATTTAATAATTATACGATAATTTTATAAATTTAGAAAAATATTTTAATATGAGACACTCTCACACAAAAATTTGGGTTCATCTGATTTGGGCAACAAAAAATAGAGAAAGATTATTATTTAGAGAAGAAGGAAAATTTTTATATAATTTTTTTATTAAAAAAGCTTTGGAAATAAAAGTCCCATTTGAAAGATTAAACGTTCAACCGGAACATATTCATGGTCTTATTGATTTACCCGCCAATTTTTGCGTTTCAGATTTTATGAAATCAATGAAAGGTTCTTCTTCTAAATATTTGAATGATGAAAAGATTATTAAACAGCATTTTGCCTGGCAAAGGGGATATGGTGCATATTCTGTTAGTGGTTCAAAAATCGATATTGTGAAAAAATATATTGAAAACCAAGATAAACACCATAAAAGAAAATCATTTACAGAAGAATATGAAGATTGGAAAAAAGAATATGGTATTCTTGATGATTAAGAAATTAAGAAGTTTGTCTTGTCCTGAAATAGGTTGACTCGAAAAGTCAACAAAAATCAGGATTATGAGAAGAAAAGTAAAACGATTTCCGGACGATGTTGCATTAAAAATAGCGACAGAGTATTTAACCACGAGAGTC
>JALVEG010000147.1 GCA_027031145.1 Saprospiraceae bacterium
AATGATAAAATAGCTACACCAAGACATCTTCTTGAAAAAGCTTATGCTCTAGGCAAAAAAAACGGATTAAAATATATTTATATGGGCAATATAGGAGTAACCAATACTACTTTTTGTCCAAAATGTGGAACAGCACTCATAGAGAGAAAAGGCTATCACATCTTTTTTAATAAGATAATAAATGGTAGATGTCCTAATTGCGATACGGAAATCCCGGGAGTATGGGTTTAATTATTCCTGATCATCGGGAGAAATTATTTTAAAATCAAATCCCTGATCTCCAAATTTATTTTTTAGATAATCTATTAATTTATTTATCATAGATTCGGGATCATTATCATCATTTTCTATTTCCGTAAAACTATCCAATGCCTCTGCAAATTTATCCATAATAAAATTGTATCTGGCAAAACTTTCTTGTAATACCTGTACATCATTTGTTTCCCAATATCTTCCTTCATCCATCATTTCAAAATCAACAAGATATTTTTTTGAAATATATCTGAATAATTGAATTATCACTTTATGCACTTCTATTCCCGCATACTGGGTTTTTGTAAATACCCAATATGTCATTTTCTTTCCATTTTCTTTATCTTCTTTATAATATTTCAAATAAAACGGATTTGCCATTTTACCATCGGATAAAAAAGTCAAATACACCGGCTCACACTTAGGCGGACTAAAAACAATCCCATAAGCATCATTAAAAGATTCCTCATAAAATTTGTTGTCAGGATATTCTTTTTCAAAAATATCATATTTCCAATCATAAATCTTTACTATATCCACGATTTCGTTAATCAGATCAGGCAAAAGCTCTGCTGACTTCAGATTTCCTCGATAATGTATAGTCAGTCCCATGTTTTTTTTTCCCAAATATACAAATAATTTTTGAAGGGGCATTTTATCCCTCATTATTCACAGATATATCTATTAGTTTTAAATGCAATATTAGTCCAAGTATTTGAAAAAATAGTGCAAGACAATCTGCTTAATACCTTATAGCTTTGTGATATCAAAATACATAAAAATGAAAAAGTTAATATTAATTATAATTGTACTCATTACAACTCAAAAATATTCATATTCTCAACCATGTCCGAATTTAATTCATTTTCACACTCAGGAAGAAATAAACAACTTTCCAATTAAGTATCCGGACTGTACAAAAATCAAATTTGGAATTAGTATTGAAGAGTCAGAACCCGGAAATATAAAAAATCTGGACAGTCTTTATAATATCAAAATCCTTGGGGATTTAGTAATACAAAATAATGATTCATTATACAATCTCAATGGACTGGAAAATCTGGATTCAATTTTTGGGAGCTGCTTCATCCAAAATAATAGTTACCTGTTCGAAATTTCGGCAATAAATACCTTAAAATATATAGGTAATTTATTCTATATTTATCAAAATGACACTCTACCAAATATTATTGGTTTCGACAGTTTGGACTGCGATAATTTGAATTTGAATATCAATGGGAATAACAATCTTACTACGATTGCCGGATTTAACAATTTAAGGACTGTATTTTCCATAGGTATTAGCTCAAATAAAAAGCTCAGAATCATTTCCGGCTTCAACAAAACAGATACCATTAATAGATATTTAAACTTTAGCTGGAATCTTTACCTGGACAGCATATCCGGTTTCAATTCATTGAAATACATAGAAAAAGGTCTTAGTTTCTCTGCAAATAAAGAACTGACATCCATCTCCGGATTTAATAATCTGAATACAATAGGTTCTGATTTCTTTTTCGACAGCAATTATAAGCTAACTGATTTATCCTGTTTCAAAAGCTTAAATTATATTGGTCGAAATTTTAACATTTTAGCAAATTTCAGTTTGCCTGATCTTAAAGGTCTCGAAGAGTTATCATATATTAACGGTGATATTTATATCTATTTCAATGATGTTTTAACTGATATAACAAGTCTGATAAATATAGATTCAATCGGAGGCAATATCAAAATCATAACCAACAGAGATTTACCATCACTTGAAGGGCTGAATAATATTTCATCAATTGACGGTTTCATCTATATTACAAGTAATGGCAAATTGAGCGACATACAAGCAATTGGCAATATCGATCCGCATTCTATAATATCAAGAGATTCAATATATAAAGATCTGGAAATTTCAAATAACCCCAAACTATCGGAATGTGCAATAGAAAGTATTTGTGATATATTGGAATTACCTGAAAAAACTATCCTAATTGAAAAGAATGCATCTGGTTGCAATTCCATAGAAGAAATAGATTGTACCACTGCTCAAAAAGATCTCTATCTATCTAATATCAATATTTATCCAAACCCAACAAATAACGATTTGAATATAGAAGTTAGTGAAAATAATATCCAAAATATAAAGATCTCCATTATCGATATTAACAGATCACAGTATCTTCCTTTAAATACTATAAAAAACTTCCATAATATAAAGATCGATATTTCAGAATTGAACCCGGGTTTTTATATAATCAGGATCGATCTAAATGGAAATAATTATTTCAAAAAGTTTATAAAATTATAAAACAATTAAAAACATTACTCATGAAAAAGGTCAATAGAATATTAGCGATTCTTATTTTGGTCATAGCCTTTACTCAAATAAGTTTTTCCCAAAATGTAGGAATCGGAACGACATCACCTGATAACAGTGCTAAATTGGATATTACATCCACAAATTCGGGAATCTTAATACCAAGAATGGATTCCACCCAACGAAATAATATTTCATCTCCGGCAAATGGCTTATTGGTTTACGATACTGATTATAGCACTTTTTATTATTGGAATGATGTTTTTTCCAAATGGATTGCAATTGTTAATACCAATAACTCAGTAAAAAAGATCAACGACCTGTATGATGGCAAATCCGACAATGATGGAACACAAAACGGTTCATCGGTTTTTTTAGGACTTAATGCAGGCAGCAATGATGATTTATCGGACAACAGAAATACAAGTGTAGGATATGAAGCATTGAGAGATAATACAACCGGGCAGAATAATACTTCAATGGGCTACCAATCATTAGTAGAAAATACCAGCGGCAGTGACAATACTGCAATTGGGTATATGGCATTAACAAATATTCCGGATGGGATTAAAAATACGGCCATAGGATCAAATGCATTGAAAAATAATTTTTCCGGAAAAGAAAATGTAGCTCTCGGATATTCTTCTCTTTTCAAAAATACTTCAGCAATGGGAAATGTAGCAGTTGGGAATGAAGTCCTATATGAAAATACTGAAGGAAGTTTTAATTCCGGCTTAGGATATAAATCATTAAATAAAAATACTATAGGAAAAGAAAACACTGCTCTTGGAGATTATACTCTATCTAAAAACACATCCGGCAGTAATAATACTGCTATTGGAAATGAAGCACTGCTACTAAATACCACCGGCTTTTCCAATGTTGCAATCGGCACTCAATCATTACAAAAAAATACATCTATTTCAAACCTTGTAGCTATTGGAGATTCTGCTCTGTACAACAATGGTGTCGGTGCTACTGAAACCTGGCAAGGCAAACATAATATCGCTGTCGGTTCAAAAGCTTTGTTTACCAATAATACAGGTTGGAATAATACTTCCATCGGCAGTCTTTCCATGAGATATAATACCAGTGGCAGTCACAATACTGCTTTAGGTTATATGGCTCTGAATCTCAATTCCGAAGGATTTTCCAATAATGCGATCGGAGAAAAAGCTTTGTTTAATAATCTGACAGGTAAATATAATGTCGCTAATGGTAATAATGCTCTTTACTCTAATACTTCTGCTCTGTATAACACTGCTATTGGCCATAATGCGCTTTACAGCAACAATACCGGTAACGGAAATACTTCTCTTGGATACGAAGCTTCATTTTCAAATTCAAGTGGTTATTCCAATGTAGCAATTGGTATCGCAAGTCTTTATAGCAACTCAGTTCGTCCCAATCTCGTGGCGATCGGTGATTCCTCTTTGTATTATAACGGGACCGGAGCATCAGGTCTAGAGGAAGCCACTAATAATACTGCTGTCGGTTCAAAAGCTTTGTTTTCCAATAATACAGGTTGGAATAATACTTCCATCGGCAGTCTTTCCATGAGATATAATACCAGTGGTAGTCACAATACTGCTTTAGGCTATATGGCTCTGAGTCTTAATTCCGAAGGTTTTTCAAATAATGCCATCGGAGATCACGCATTGTATAATAACCTGACAGGTAAATATAATGTTGCTAATGGTAATAATGCTCTTTACT
>JALVEG010000148.1 GCA_027031145.1 Saprospiraceae bacterium
CATCCTACAATGATGCGGAAAAACCTGTTTTGGACTCAATAAAATCCAAAATCCCAAATGCGATTTTGTTTTTAACAAACGGGCTGTTAAGTCCCAAAGCCAGGAGATTTATCAATAAAAGAAAAATAATATAGATCCTGAATAACCATTTACCTGTGATATTTTTCACCGGTAAATCATTTTTAGATCCTATATTTTTTAAATCTTTTTTCATTGATTAATCTGTTGGCAACAACTCATACAGATACAGTTTTTCTAACGCTACAATACAGAATAAATTCTTATTGAATCACTATATTGAGTAAATTAGCTAAATTTTTTCTTTCATTTAACAATTTCATATGCAATTTAATTAAAGTATTGTATTGTTCTGAATTATCTGAGTTTTTAATTATATTTTCCTGATTGTATTTAATCAATTTATTAAGTTTTTTATATTTCAATCTCCAAATTGCCTGATTTGCCTCATTGAACTGGTTTTTATCAGGATGTTTTTGTGTTTGCAACTCCATGCCTTTTCTCTGCCAGTCCGCATATTCATAAGGTGTCATGATCAATTCAAAATACTTTTCCCTTATATCCTCTTCTGCATTAAAGTAATCATTTCTGTCAGGAACTGCTCCTCTATCCCTGATGTCTTTAACGAATTTGATAATTTTTTTATAAATAGGATTATCAAAGTAATCAAGGAGATCCAATACTTCCATTAAAATAAAATCTACAATCAGCAACCCCTGAGTTTCATCATAAAAAGCATGTCCTTTCTCCATTAAAACTCTTATCACTTCTTTTTCCTGATATTCATCCGATTGTTTTAGAAAAGTCTGTGTATCCGCTATTAATTTATCCTGTTTATCAACCACTTCCATGGAAGAATCCACTTTTTCATTCCTTATTTTTCTCTGGTTTCTTTCTCTGATCTCCTTTTTTATTATTTTATTGATCTCAGAATTGAGTATTTTTTCATCAACATCAAGTAAATTGCTGCATTCCTTAACATACATCGCTCTAATCAGCGGGTCGGGAACTTTCGACAATGTACCAACTATATCTTTTAAAATATATGCTTTTTTAACAGGATCGCTGGATGCTTCTTCCAATAGAAGATTTGTCTTGAATAAAATAAAATCCTTTTCATTTTCAGCAATATAATTGATAAATTCAGCCGGCCCAACTTCTTTAATATAACTGTCTGGATCGTGTTTTTCCGGCAGAATCACCAATTTTACAACCATATTTTCTGCCAGGATCATATCCATTCCTCTCAAGGCTGCATTGATTCCCGCTGCATCTCCGTCATAAAGGATCTTTATTGTATTGGTATATCTTTTTATTAATCTTATCTGATCAGTCGTAAGAGATGTCCCGGAAGAAGCAACCACGTTTTCAATTCCTGATTGCACCAGACTCAAAACATCTGTATATCCTTCAACCAATATACAATGTTCCTGTTTCCTGATTTCATTTTTAGCAAAATATAAACCATAGAGGATTTTTCTCTTGTTGTATATATCAGATTCGGGAGAATTGATATATTTGGGAAGTTTGGGATTGTTGCCCATGATCCTGCCTGCAAAACCAATGGCTTTACCTGTAAGATTATGGATGGTGAACATAACCCTGTTCCTGAAAAAATCCATTTCTCTTTCGGAAACAAGTCCCAATTCCTTAAGAAAATCAATATTATAACCCTCCCTTTTAGCAGCGTTGAAAAGATCTTTGGAATCAGCTGAAGCAAAACCCAGATCAAATTTTTTGATAATAGATTCTCTGAAACCTCTTTCTTTGAAATAAGCCAATCCTATATTTACTCCTTGTTGGGTATTAAAGAGATTATTGGAGAATCTCTTTTTTGCCCATTCATTTATTATAAAAAGACTGTCCCTTTTGGCTTCTGCTTCTTTTTGCTCACCTGTCATTTCGATTTCTTCGAGTTCGATATGGTACATTTGAGCAAGAAACTTAATAGCTTCAATATAGCTATATCCTTCATGTTCCATAACAAAATTGACAGCATTGCCTCCTTTGCCGCAACCAAAGCATTTATAAATATTCTTCGCGGGTGAGACAGTAAATGACGGGGTCTTCTCATCATGAAAAGGGCATAATCCAATTAGATTAACGCCCCTTCTTTTGAGGTTAACAAAATTGCTAATTACTTCCTCAACTTTTGCGGTTTCAATAACCCGTTCTATAGAACGTTTTGATATCAAATCGATTATTTATTAAATGAATTGTATTATTCTTCCAGTGCAGCTTCTATTTCATCAGTCATTTCAAGATTATGAAATACAGCTTGTACATCATCATCTTCTTCAAGATATTCTATCAATGCAAGTACTTTTTTTGCTTCATCAACATCCAGTTTTGTTGTAGTAGTAGGTATTCTTTCCAAAGTGGCGCTTTTAGGTTCGATGTCTAATTCTTCCAGTTTCTTTTGCATATTTCCGAAATCAGCAAAATCAACAGTCACTTCCACTTCCCCTGTTTCTTCATCAATCTCAAATTCTTCTGCTCCTGCATCGATGAACTCCAATTCCAGTTCTTCAATATCATGCTCTCCAGGATCTATAACAAAAATACCTTTTCTTTCAAATAAAAATCCAACCGAACCTGTTGTAGCCAAATTGCCTCCCCTTTTATTGAATATAGCTCTTACATTACTAACTGTTCTTTGATTATTGTCAGTCATTGTTTCAATAAAAATAGCAACTCCACCCGGGCCATATCCTTCAAATGTAGGCTGATACATAGCATCGTTCTTCGTATCAATGGCTTTTTTGATAGCTCTGTCTATTGTATCTTTGGGCATATTAGCTCCTTTTGCATTGGAGATTGCCAATCTCAGCCTCGGATTGAATTCAGGATCACCACTTTGTCCTTCTTTTACTGCAACAGTTAATTCCTTAATGAGCCTGCCAAAAATTTTTGATCTTTTAGCATCATTAGCTCCTTTCTTTCTTTTGATCTTTGACCATTTACTATGTCCTGACATATCTTTTTATATTTTTTTACAAAAATAAGATTTTATCACATTTTATACCAAATATGGTACAATAATTTAATTTGTATCAACTCAGGTAGAGTCATTTTGATTGAAAAAATAGATTTTTTTATCTCAAAAGAACCCTACCTCAGTAGCTACCTAATGAATAACAACAAACTTTAATATTTCCATTATTTCGTTTTCAGACCAGAATTCAACAAAATAAAAAACCAATACTCTTACAACGGCAAATTCCCGTGCTTTTTATCAGGGATCTTGTCTTTTTTATTTTCGAGCATGGCAAATGCTTTGATCAATTTCTGTCTGGTTTGCTTTGGCAGGATCACTTCATCGATAAATCCACGTGCAGCTGCGATATATGGATTTTCAAATAAGTCTGCATATTCCTGTTCCTTTTGCTTCAATGTAGCTTCGGGATCTTCCGAATCACGGATCTCTTTTTTGAAGATGATCTCCGATGCTCCTTTGGCTCCCATAACGGCAATTTCCGCAGAAGGCCATGCATAATTCATATCCGCACCGATATGCTTGGAGTTCATCACATCATAAGCTCCTCCATACGCTTTACGGGTAATGACCGTGATCCTCGGCACTGTGGCTTCACTAAATGCATACAGCAATTTTGCTCCGTTGGTGATGATCGCGTTCCATTCCTGGTCTGTACCGGGCAAAAAACCGGGAACATCTTCCAATACCAGAAGAGGGATATTGAAACTATCGCAAAAACGTACAAATCGGGCAGCTTTTTTTGAACTGTTTACATCCAAAACTCCCGCTAAACTCTGTGGCTGATTCCCTACAATACCTATACTTCTACCCGCCAATCTGGCAAATCCCACTATTATATTTTCTGCATAATCAGGATGAATTTCAAAAAAGCTATCTCTATCAACTATACCACAAATGACTTCCTTCATATCATAGGGCTTATTAGGATTATCCGGAACGATATCACATAATTCTTCCCTGCATTCATCACTTAATTCAAAATCAAGTCTTGGAGTTTTGGATTTCCAATTCTGAGGAATATAGCTCAATAACTGCTTTGTCTTCTTTATAGTTTCTGCGTCATTTGCTGCAGTGATATGGGTAACTCCCGATTTGGTGGAATGCGCAGAGGCACCGCCCAGATCTTCGGAAGTCACGTCTTCATTGGTAACTGTCTTCACTACATTAGGTCCGGTTACGAACATATATGAAGTATCTTCTGTCATAATGATAAAATCCGTAATGGCAGGTGAATAAACCGCTCCACCCGCACATGGT
>JALVEG010000149.1 GCA_027031145.1 Saprospiraceae bacterium
ATAATGATTATATTTTTCTTTTGATATGACATTTTTAAATGTTATCTGATAATAATTTCTTTAATATAATCTTCACCCATCCTTTCGTTGATCTTATTTATCAATTTATCTTTATTGTATGCAAGTTCATGTTTCAAAGGACCTGATGTGATCACCAGGATAAGTTTATTTCCGCTTACTTTGATCGAAGAAGTATATCCTGCTACCATTTCTCCCATCAGTTCTTTCCAGACGCTATTGATACTTGTCTGAAAATACTTAGGTTTTATTTTATCCTGATTGATAAAATCACCGATTGTATCAGAAAGCTTTTCTTCGGATTTATTTCTTTTATGAAGCATATTCGTTTATTATATTACCTTTTTCAATTTCAAAAATTTTATATGATACCGATGATCTTTCAAATATTTGTTCAACCCTGTCTCTTTCCGTATCTGAAATAAATACCTGTCCGAAATTATTTTCAAACAATAAAGAAACCAGGTGTTTTACACGGTTTTTATCCAATTTGTCAAACACATCATCCAGTATTACTATCGGAATATATCCCTTTTCCCTTTTTAAAAATGAAAATTCAGCCAGTTTTATTGCCAAAGCAAATGATTTTAATTGTCCCTGAGATGCAAAAGACCTCAAATCATCATTATTTATTCTGAAAATAAGATCATCTTTATGAATTCCCGAGTTACTTCTCTTAAGAATAATGTCTTTTTTCATATTTTCTTCAACGAGTTGAGAATATGTTTTAGTTTCAAGTTGACTGGAATATTGAATATCAGGAATTTCTTTTCCTCCGGAAATATTTTTATATATTTCTAAAAATTCCGGGATTAAATTTTTAATAAATTCTCGTCTTTTCTCAAAAATAAACCTTGCTAAAGGATCAATTTTTTTATCAAAAGTATCGAGCAATAACCGGTCGATATTACCATCCGGTGAATTTTTCAAAAGAGCGTTTCTTTGTTTTAACCATTTATTGTAATCCACAAGAGCAGTCAAATACTTTTTATCGGTTTGTGATAAAACTCTGTCCATAAGTTTTCTTCTCTCACGGCTGTTTTCCAAAAGAGCATTTTTATCTCTTGGCGCAATAATAACTACCGGGAAATTTCCAATATGATCTGATATTTTATTCAATGTTTTTGAATTGTTTTCCAGGATCTTGGTTCCGGGCGGTTTGACTTTGGCTACAATATTATATTTTTTATCTTCTTTATCAAATTGTCCTTCGATACGGAAGAATTCTTCTCCCTGCATCACGTTGTTTTTTTCCAGTCTGCCAAAATTGCTTTTGGCCAAACAAAGATAATGGATCGCATCAAGAATATTGGTTTTGCCCATACCGTTCAAACCCGTAAATGCATTTATAGTAGGGTGGGGAGAAAATTCAATATTTTTGATATTTTTATATTGTACTATTTTGATTTTTTTAAGTAACAAGTTGTTGAATTTTTATTAAAAAAATATTTACTTTAAACTAAAATATATCCAAATTTCTAAAAATAATGTAATTTTTTATAAAATTGACAATAATTTGATTAAAAATAAAACTAAATTGAGAAAGTTTATTTACTTTTGCGCACTGTTTTTAAAAAATATATAATTAAAATGGCAAGAAAAAAGAAAAATACAGGTAAAGCTAATCAACAATTTGATGATGAAGTGTTTGTTGATATAATTGAAGAGGATGATTATAAAGGGAATTTTATAGAAGATTATCAAAACTATTTGCTGATAGGTGTTGCAGCACTATTGTTAATTGTGGGTGGATATTTTGCTTACAAATATTTGATGTTGGCTCCTAAGGAAAAAGAAGCTATGGCTGAGATGATGCAGGCGGAAAAACAATTTGAAAAAGATTCATTCGCATTAGCTCTTGATAATCCCGGTGAAGGATATAGCGGATTTTTGGGTATAATTGATGATTATAGTGGCACAAAAGCAGCAAATACTGCAAAATATTATGCAGGGATCAGCTATTTGAATCTTGGAATGTTTGATGCTGCAATAGAATATTTGAAAGAATATGATGAGGATGAATTGGTAACGGCAATACCTAAATACGGTGCTATGGCAGATGCCTATTCTGAGCTGGATGACATGGAAAATGCAAAAAAATACTATAAAAAGGCTGTAAATGTTACTCCAAATGAATTGCTGACTCCTTACTACCTTAAAAAACTCGGTATGCTATTGAGATCAGAAGGAAATCAGGAAGAAGCAAATAAGTATTTTCAGCGCATTAAAGATGAGTTTCCTAAATCTACTTATGCTCAGGATATAGAAAAATATATTTTTCCTCCGGTAGAAGATTAATATAAATTAAGAAAATATTAGATAAAGGCTACCTGTTTTTTCAGGTGGCCTTTTTTTAGTATCTACTCAGTTAGTATCATTTTGACTGAAAAAAATCGATTTTTTTCATTTCAAAAGCACCCTGCCTGAGTAGATACTTTTTGTTATCTTTGCTGAATAAAAATATGAACAAGATGAAACAGATTCTAATACTTATCAAGAAGAAACTCTATATTTTTGTTATAATCGATATGATATTAGCATTGATCATTGGAAATTATGTTGATTTTAATACTATCAATATAAAGCCTGTCAGTATGATAGCAGTATTTATGATGCTGTATCCCATGCTTACCGGTCTGGTAATTGAGAAGGTTAAAAAAGCCGGTCGCAATTATAAGTTGATAGTTTCAACATTGTTTTTTGCGTATGTGGTAGCATCTATTTCTGCATATATTATATCCAGAACAGTGTTGATCGAATACCCTGATATCGCATTTGCAATGATCATGGTTGGTGCAATTCCTTGTTCCAATATGTTGATAGGATGGTCAGGTATCGCTGATGCCAGCGTTGAAGATGCCTTGGTCATTGCTGTTATCGGTTTATTGCTGATCCCCGTTGTTTCACCGCTGATTTTAAAGATCAGTGGTGGTGTATTTGTAACTTTTAGTATTCAGAAACTGTTTTTTACTTTGCTTTCTTTTATTCTGATACCTTTGATATTAGGATTTTTTACCCGTAAATGGATAATAGCTAAAAAAGGGAAACCGTATTTTATGAAAATTAAAAAAATCTTTCCGGGTATTTCAGCATCAGGTATATTGGTGATTGTATTCTTTTCTGTCGCAAAAGTTGCACGAGAGGTTATCAGTAAGCCAGAGATATTTTTGATCATTTTAGTGGGATTGATGATCTACTATATATTTCAAACGCTAATATCTATTTTGGCATCAAAGGTGCTGAAATTCAAATATGAGCATGCCATGATACTAATACTTGGAGCAACCGCAAGTTCCCAGGCAATATCTTTGAGTGTTGCTGCATCTATGTTTTCGGATATGACGGTTTTTGCATTATCATTTAAACCGGCAATTCAAGTATTGTATATTATGTTCTTGATCTATGGTATGGGACCCCGGTTGAAGAAGATTTTGTAAAAAAGATATTGGAACTTAAGGAGTATTATCCCTCTTTCTTTTGTTCATCCATTATCACGACTTTGACAAGTTCCACTTTCTTTTTTGAAACTTTTATGATTTTAAATTTATAATCGCCAAATATAAAATCATTCCCTTTTTCAGGTATTTTCCCCAGATTAGTTACTATAAAACCGGATAAAGTATTGTATTCTCCTTCAGGAATATGGAGATCATAGTTTTCGTTGATATCATCTATTTCTAGTCTTCCGGAAAAAAGAAATTCACTATTGCTAAGTTTCTTTTCAATTGTATCTTCTTTATCATATTCATCCTCAATTTCACCAAATATCTCTTCGATCAGATCTTCGAGGGTGATAAGTCCTGCAATACTACCGTATTCATCAACAATTATGGAAATATTCTGAGCATCTTTAATAAATGTCAAAAGCAAATTCCTGGCATTCATCGTTTCCGGTGTAAATGGTACAGGAATAATATGATCTTCAATATTGTTGAAATCCTCTCTTATCAATTGTTGATGATGGATATATCCAAGTACATTTTCAATATCTCCGTCATAAACAATAATTCTTGAGTGCTTTGATTCTGTAAATAATTCAATCAATTCTTCTTTGGATGCAGATTTGTCTATTGCTACAATTTCAGTTCGGGGAATCATAACATCCCTGGCTTTTAATTGATCCAGATTCAATGCTTTTTGAAACATTTCTTTTTCAATATCATCTTCCTCAGTAATATTTTCATCTATAAAATGTTCCAAATCTACCCGTGTCAACTGAATATCATCTTCTTCAACCTTTGTTT
>JALVEG010000150.1 GCA_027031145.1 Saprospiraceae bacterium
AAATGCTTCTGAATGTATTGGACATGGTGCTTGTCTGCATGCCTGTCCTGTTGAAGCTATTTCACTTGTTATCGGAACAGAAAAAAGAGGAGTTGATCTTCCTCATGTAAACGAAACTTTTGAAAGTAATATTAAAGGTATATATATCGCAGGAGAATTGGGAGGTATGGGACTGATACGTAATGGTGTTGAACAAGGTATGCAGGCAGTTGAAAATATAGTTGCAAATGGTATTCCAAAAAACCATGATTTAGATTACGATTTGATTATAATCGGTGCCGGACCGGCCGGTGTTTCAGCAACTCTTACCGCTAAACAAAATGGCTTAAACTTTTTGACCGTAGATCAAGATACTCTCGGCGGAACTGTTAATTCATATCCGAGAACAAAAATAATAATGACTCAACCAATGTTTTTACCCACTTACGGCAAAGTAAAGCTATATGAAACATCTAAACAAAAACTTCTTGATATTTGGAATGAAGCTTTTGATAAAAACAATATAAAAATCAAAGAAAAGACTAAAATAGAAAACATTGAAAGATTAAAAGACGGATTTAAAGTAATATCCAAAACCGGTGAAGAATTCACAACCAAAACTGTACTCCTAACTATTGGTCGCAGAGGATCTCCAAGAAAATTGAATGTACCGGGAGAAGAAGCATCTCCAAAAGTATTTTATAGATTGCTCGAGCCTGAAAGAATGAACGGTCAAAATATTTTAGTCGTGGGCGGAGGTGATTCTGCATTAGAATCCGCTATGTTGTTAATGGATAATAATAATGTAGTATTATCCTACAGAAAAGATGCATTTTCAAGAGCAAAACCCAAAAACAGGGAGAAAATACAGCGTGCATTTGAAGAAAATAAACTTGAAATACATTATAACACCAATGTTTTAGGTATTGAAGAAGACAAAGTTATAATGTTAAATAATGAAACTAATGAAAAATATGAATTACCTAATAATTTTGTATATGTGTTTATCGGTGGACAAATGCCTAATGTGTTTTTAAAGAATATTGGTATCAAAATAGAAACCCGTTTCAAATATACAATGAAATCATATAGGAAAAATTAATTAAAAAAAACATAAGTAAATGAATTTAAAAGACAGGATAAAAATATTCATCAATAAATTATTTTCTGTTGCTGCAGCCGGTATTTATATGGTACTGATCGGGATAATTATCGGAATTGCCACTTTTATAGAAAATGATTTCGGCACAAGTGCTGCTCAAAAAGTTATTTTTCAATCTACCTGGTTTGAAATCATTCTTTGGCTGTTTGGAATTACCGTAGTAGTTAATATCTTCAAATTTAAAATGTACAGATTGCAAAAATGGCCTATATTTTTATTTCATTTATCATTGTTGTTCATATTGTTGGGTGCAGGTATAACCAGATATTTTGGCATTGAAGGTTCCATGCATATAAGAGAAGGTTCATCGACAAATAAAATAATTTCAAGAGAACCTTATTTGAATTTCGATGCAATTTACAAGAATAATAAATATAAATTCAATGAAAAAGTTTTATTTGCTTCCCTTGGAAACAACCGGTTCAAAAAAAGTTATCTATTAGGTGACAAAATTCTTAATATTGAACTTCAGGATTATATTCCCAATCCTGAAATGTCGGTAAGTGAAAGCAAAAACGGAAAGCCTGTACTTAAAGTGGTAGTAGCCGGAAAAATGGGAAGAGAAGACAAATTTTTAAAACAAGGGGAAATAAATAATTTTGGTGGTGTTATTTTTAATTTCGGAAAAAGAATTCAAAATAACAGCATAAACATCAAATATGAAAATGATTCTCTTTTTATAAGGTACGACAAGCCATTGCAGGTAATGGTAATGAAAACAAGAGAAAAGACTACTCTAGAACCGAATATTTGGCATCCATTAAAATTAAAAGCTCTGCATACCGGAGCCGGAACAAGTATTGTTTTTAAAGAATTTTTTCCAAAAGCTGAAATTAAATGGACTTCGGGGAGCAGAAAAATGGACAGCCGAAGTGATGCTATGCTTAAAATGACATTTAAAAGCGGAGAAGAATCAAAGACAGTTTCCATTATTGGTGGTGAAAATTTCAGAGGAAGACCACAAATGCTAACAATTAACGGCATAAATATAGCAACATCATACGGACCTAAAGATATATATTTACCTTTTGAAATCAAACTTAAAAAGTTTATTTTAAAACGTTATGCCGGAACTAATAATCCGTCTTCTTATGAAAGCAAAGTTACTGTTCTGGATAAAACAAAAAACATAAAGTTTGATTATCATATTTATATGAATCATATACTCAATTATGGAGGATACAGATTTTTTCAGTCTTCTTATGATCCTGATGAAGCCGGAACTATTTTGAGTGTAAACAAGGATTATTGGGGCACTCTTATTACTTACTTAGGGTATTTTTTACTAACATTAGGTTTAGTTGCATCATTATTTGTTAAAAACGGAAGGATGAGAGTGCTTGGAAGAAAATTAGAAAAATTAAAAAACTCATAAAATGAATTATATAAAAAATATATTGCTTGTATTCGTTATCTTAAGCTCATTATTTCAAGTGAGTAAAGCGGCTGATCCGGTAAAACAATTACCGGAGATCTCAAAAGATCATGCCAGGGAATACGGAAAAATTGTAGTAAGAGATTTCAAGGGAAGACTAAAGCCAATGAATACTTTGGATTTGGAGGTTTTACGTAAATTGAGCGGTAAAAATGTGATTTATGACCAAAATGCCGACCAGGTAGTACTTGGAATTATAATGTTTCCCGATCAATGGAGTCAAGTTCCTCTGATCAAAATAGGAAGGCACAAAAATATCAGAAATCTTATAAAAAAGAGGGGTAAACTCGGGGCTTATGATGACTTTTTTGATAAAAAAGGTAATTATATTTTCAGAGACCTTGTGAGAAAGGCATTTCAAACCGAAACCAGAGACAGAGGAAAATTTGAAAAAGAATTGTTGAAACTTGATGAGCGGATAAATATTTTTAATATGCTGGTAAATCAAAGACTACTATATATTTATCCTATACCGTATAATTCTTCGCAAAAATGGATGTCTCCTTATGAAATAAAACAAGATGCGAATAATTTCTCAAATGATGAACTTTATTCTTATTATTCAAAGTTTTTTCCTGCTTATATTGAGTCCGTCCATAAATCAGTAAAATCAGGAAATTGGGATTTGCCAAATCAAATCATAAAAGAGTTTAGAGATAATCAAAAAACTAATGGGGTAGATATTCCGGGTGAAACTAAATTCAATTTGGAAATACTATTAAACAAACTCAATATTTTTCAAAAAGTAAGAAACATTTACGGAATTCTGGGTTTTTTGGTTTTAATATTGTTTTTTATAAAGGTTTTCAAGCCAAGACCATATTTAGATAAAATATTTAAAGTCATATATGCTTTGGTTTTTCTGGCATTTATCTATCAAATGGCCGGTTTGGGAATCAGATGGTATATCAGTGGCAGAGCACCGTGGAGCAACGGATATGAGTCATTGATATACATTAGCTTTACCACTATGTTGGCAGGTGTTATTTTTGGCAGGAAATCCTGGGGAGGATTAGCTGCCGCATTAATATTGTCATCAGTTATATTAATGGTTGCAGGATTAAGTTTATTTGATCCTGAAATCACACCTTTAGTTCCTGTACTCAAATCATATTGGCTGACTATTCATGTTTCTTTGGAAGCAGGAAGTTATGGATTTTTAATGCTTGGAGCCATATTAGGATTTATCAATCTGCTATTGATGATTTTTATGAAAGAATCAAATAAAGCCAGAGTAATGAAGACAATTAAGGAATTAACTATTATCAGTGAAATGACTCTACTTGCAGGTTTGGTAATGGTAAGTATCGGTACACACCTTGGCGGAGTATGGGCAAATGAAAGTTGGGGAAGGTATTGGGGATGGGATCCCAAAGAAACCTGGGCATTGGTTACCGTTTTGGTATATGCTTTTATCTTACATTTACGCTTTATCCCGGGTATGCGTGGTATCTTCACTTACAATTTTTCAACTCTTTTTGGTTTTGCTACTGTGATGATGACATATTTCGGAGTAAATTATTATTTGTCGGGTTTACATTCTTATGCAGCCGGTGATTCTATTCCAATTCCACCTTCAGTATATTATACAGCTTTGGTTTTCGCTGCAATAAGTATTTTAGCTTATATTAAAGCTAAAAATTTGAAAATAAACTAAAGAATATGTAACTACTCAGGTGGT
>JALVEG010000151.1 GCA_027031145.1 Saprospiraceae bacterium
AGGAATAGGACCTACATATATGGATAAAACAGGGAGGAATGGATTGAGAGTAGGAGATGCTTTTTTGGATAATTTTGAAGAAAAGTATCAAATATTAAAAGATAAGCATTTGCGTTTTTTGAAGCAATTTGAAAATATCCCGGATTTTGATATCGATAATGAAGAGAAAAGATTTTTTGAGAGCGTAGATAAACTGAAAAAATATAAAATTCTGAATACAGAATATTTTATCAATGAATTTTTGGATTCAGGTAAAAAAGTATTAGCAGAAGGTGCACAGGGAACAATGTTGGATGTGAATCACGGTACTTATCCGTTTGTCACTTCGTCCAATACCATAACTGCAGGAGTTTCTGTAGGGCTTGGAGTTGCGCCATCGAGAATAGATAAGGTTATCGGCATTGTCAAAGCATATACCACAAGGGTGGGCAGCGGGCCATTCCCTACGGAATTGCATGATGATACAGGTGAGATGTTAAGACAAAAAGGTCATGAATTCGGAGCGACGACAGGCAGGAAGAGAAGATGCGGATGGATTGATATTCCTCAATTGAGATATTCCATCATGATCAACGGAGTTACTGATATAGCATTGACCAAACTGGATGTTTTAAATGATTTTAATCCTGTGAAAATAGGTGTATCATATATGCTGGAAGACAATACAATAACAAATCAGCTTCCTTATGATCTTGTGAATATAAAAGTGAAACCCATATACGAAGATCATCCCGGATGGAATCAGGATATTTCCAAGGTAAGAAAAATATCAGATCTTCCTGAAAATGCATTGTCATATATCGAAAGATTGAAAAATGACTTAAACACCCGTATTTCTTATGTTTCTGTAGGACCTGAAAGGTCAGCACTGATCATAAATGATTAGGAATTGGATTCTTCGTACAGACACTGAATAAAAAAAACGTTTATTTAACCAAATGAAATTTTTTAAGCTTTGGTTGAAGGTTTACTCAATTTTGTCAACCATTTTTATGAGACTTCAATGTTGTTGCAAGTTGCAAGTTGCAGGTTTTATATTCGGTGTATTAAAGGCTGGTTCAACTACTTTGAAACTTCGGCGATTAAAAAGGTTTGGACTGTCAAATTTATTTGACAGAAGGTATAGTTTTGTTGTTACATGCTTACTTGCAAACCTTATAGGTTTTCGAAACCTATAAGGTTTAAACATAGTGGATTATGTACATATTATATAAAAAAATATATATATTTATCGAAAATAGATAATTGTTACGTTCATTTTTAACATATCTTTGTATTATAAAATAAAAATTGATATGATATACAAACCCTCCGACGGCTTTATCCTCGTAGAATCCGCTATGAATGCCCCGGGCGCAAATTATCAACCGCAAAAAATGATTGGCTCAGGTCATTTCCAAATGAGAAATGATCAAAATACAAGGGATGCAATGTATAAAATATTTGACGAAGGCTTAATTGCTCATTTTTTTCATACAGATAGAAGATAATGATGAAAATAAATGCATTGATAATAATGATAGCAATGATGCTCGCCTCCTGTGGCGAGCATCTACCTTCGGGTGTGGACAATAAACCTCCGGTGGAAAAAAAAGATACTGTGTTTGAATTGGTGTGGGAAACGCAAATGGATAGTACACAACATGTTGTGGGAGGAATTTATCATCAAGTTTGGAATAATACTGTAATTTTTTCCGGACGTTTTGAAGACCCTCCTACTTTATACGCTTATGACGAGCAATCCGGTAAGTTATTGTGGAAATATATAAACAAGAACGGGTTAAAAGACAAAATAATATATAGTGCAGTTAAAGAAGATATTTACATAGGAATAACCAATGATGGAGTATTCGGATTTGATTTGAATAACAGGCAAATGAAATGGCAGATAAATCAAAATCAAATGAATATTAAATTCGGTTGGAATATGACAATAAGAGGTGATTATATTTATCAGCCTGTATATTGGAATTTTGGGCAAGTAAATAATTCTTCTGCAAAAATCATAAGAATAAAATACAATACAGGAGAGTTTGAAACAGTGTATGAGATTGCAAGTGTTGATAGTTTAATGGACGGTTTTTCTGCTCCCGTTTTTTGGAAAAATCCCGATACGGGACATGATATTATGTTTTTCAATAATCAAAACTGGAATTATTTTAAGTCACCGCAAGAAGTTAGTCAGGATTTGATAGGGGTGGATGTAGATACAAGACAAGTGTTGTGGTGCAATGCTGAATTTACTCCTGTGGCAAGCAATGGAGCGATACATCCCATAATGTACAAAGACAATATTATCACAGGTGGAGATTGGAGTATGTATAGCTTTGATGCAAGGACGGGAAAATTAAATTGGAAAACGGAGTTTGCGGAATTAAAACCATGGAGTCTATGGGGCACAGCAGAACATTTAATAGTTGAAAATAGATTGTATTGCAAAGATGACGGGAGGAGTATTTGGTGCCTGAATGCAGATTCGGGAGAAGTGATTTGGCATAATCCTGATGATGGCTCGAACTGTAAGCCTTCTACAATTTACTACAAAGATATGTTGGTATATGTCAGTTGGGGAAAAGGGGCGATTATGGTACTTGATGCATTTACCGGCAAGCGGATACACAAAGAAAGATCACATAATAACAGTACGTTTTTTTCCGATGTGGTCTATGATAAGGAAACCGATATGTTTTTTACCAAAGATTTTATATATGCGTATGGCTTTAAGATACATAAGCCGGAGTAGGGGGCAAGAGGGCAAGAGGGCGATAGGGCGATTGTGTGAATGGGCGAATGGGCGAGTGGGAGATGGAGAGACAGAGAGACAGAGAGACTGGGAGACTGAGAGACAAGAGTTGAGTAGTGAGAATTGGAAGGTTGGAATGTTGCAGGTTGCATGGTGCATGTTTTTGAGGCGGGCAGGATAGAACTGCTAAATGATTGAATATTGTTTTTTTGTTCGTTGTTCTGTGTTCGTTGTTTTGAAGCGGGAGGCTTGGACTGTCAAATTTATTTGACAGAAGGCATAGGGATTAAGAGGTTTGGATGTTTTAAAGTTTTGATTGTCTATGACAAAGGCTTTTTCGATTAAAAATGAAAAATTTTGACGTGCGAAATGCGAAGTCAGAGACATTCGCTTATCAGGACTTAAACATGGTAGTCTCTCTTCCTTAATGACCTGCATATTAAAAAACTCCCTCTCAGGAAAAGGTGTCCTTACATCTTGACGAAATATTGATCAATATTCCTTACCCTTAATTATCATTTTATCAACAATATTAGTTCCAAAATAATAAGGTATCAAAGCGATATTGTTCAATTGTTTTGTAATGATCAAATTTGCTGTTTTTCCCACGGAAATACTTCCTAATTCATCTTGTAGTTCGAGTGCGTAAGCTCCGTTGATCGTAGCTGCATTGATTGCTTCTTCAGGTAGCATTTTCATATAAATACTTGCCAGACTGATTACGAATTGCATATTTCCCGAAGGCGAAGAACCCGGATTATAATCACTTGCCAGAGCGATTCCTAAGCCTGAATCTATCATTTTACGTGCAGGAGCATATTTCAACCTTAAGAAAAATGCCGTACCTGGTAACAGGGTAGGGACTGTTTGAGATTGTTTCAATACTTCGATTTCTTCATCTCCGGTAAATTCAAGGTGATCTACAGAAACCGCATTGTTTTTTACTCCAACCTGAATGCCGCCTGATGTATCCAGTTCATTAGCATGGATCTTGGGTTTTAAATTGTATTTGGCTCCAGCCTGCAATATAATATCTGTTTCTTCCACAGTAAAGAATCCTTTATCACAAAAAACATCAATATAATCTGCAAGTTCATGTTCAGCTATATATGGCAGCATCTTTTCCGTGATTAATTTTATATATTCATCTCTGTTGTTTTTATATTCCGGTGGGAGGGCATGTGCTCCGAGGAAGTTGGCTTTAATCGGGATTGGGGCAGTATTTTTTATCCTTTTGATAACTCTTAGCATTTTCATTTCGTTATCAAAATTCAGTCCGTATCCGCTTTTTATTTCTACTGCCCCTGTACCCAGTCTAATGACCTCGTCTAATCTCTTCATTGCGGATTCATATAAATAATCTTCATCCGCTATAGTCATTTTTTTTGCCGTATTGAGTATTCCACCGCCTCTTTTAGCTATTTCTTCATACGATAATCCTTTTATTTTATCAATAAATTCCAATTCTCTGGTAGCGGGAAATACAATATGAGTA
>JALVEG010000152.1 GCA_027031145.1 Saprospiraceae bacterium
AATTCAATATCTTTATAGATAAAATTATTTAAAATAGCTTGTCTGATTATAGAATGCCAATATTGCCCGTCTTTATCCTTGCCCTTACCAAATAATTTATGACTAACATAACGGAAATCCTTCATTTCTTTTGAATTTCTTCCGGTGATAAAATCCACAAGGGACTTTATCATATTTTTTTCATGCAATTCATTAATTATATTTAGCAAAAGTAATATGTCTTCTTTAACTTCAATCTTTTCTTTTGGATTAGCACAGTTATCACACATATCATTGCATCGTTCCGCTTCAAAATCTTCACCGAAATAATGCAATAAAAATTTTCTCCTGCAGGAGCCCGTTTCAGAATAGGCAATGACTTCATCCATCAGTTGAACGCTTAATTCCCTTTCTGCTACTGGTTTGTCTCTTAAGAATTTTTCCAGTTTTAATATATCTTTATGAGAATAAAAAGCAATACATTTTGCTTCCAGACCATCACGTCCCGCTCTTCCTGTTTCCTGATAATAATTTTCTATACTTTTAGGAATGTCATAGTGAATAACAAATCTCACATCCGGTTTGTCTATTCCCATTCCAAAAGCTATAGTAGCGCAGATGACATCTATTTCCTCCATTAAAAATTCATCCTGAATTTTTGTTCTTGTCTTGGAGTCAAGCCCTGCATGATAAGCACTGGCTTTTATACCGTTTACCTGAAGAACTTCAGCAATTTCCTCTGTGGATTTTCTGCTTTGAACATAAACAATCCCTGATTTATTCGGCATTGTCTTAATAATCCTGACAATGCTGTTTATAGCTTGTTCTTTGTTTTTCTTTGGTCTTACTTCATAAAAAAGATTGAACCTGTTAAATGAAGAAATGAAATAATTCAAATTTTTCAGATTCAGGTTTTTTATTATATCGGATCTGACTTTTTCTGTTGCTGTAGCAGTCAAAGCTATTATGGGAATATCTTTATTGATCTGGTCTATCATTGTCCTGATCCTTCTGTATTCGGGTCTGAAATCATGACCCCATTCAGATATACAATGTGCTTCATCAACAGCAATAAAAGAAAGATTCACTTTTTTAAAAAACTCAATATTCTCTTCTTTTGTTAAAGTTTCAGGCGCTATAAAAAGCATTTTAGTTTTTTTATTGATAATACTTTCTTTTACACTTCTTATCTGCCCCCTGTTGAGTGATGAATTGAGGAAATGTGCAACTACATCGGATTTGCTGTATCCTCTTATCGAATCAACCTGATCTTTCATCAAAGCTATAAGCGGGGAAATGATTATAGCTGTTCCTTCCATCATCATTGCAGGCAATTGGTAAGTCAATGATTTACCTCCACCCGTAGGCATAATAGCAAAAGTATCATGACCTTCCAAAATACTTCGTACAATATCTTCCTGTAATGGTTTGAAATTATCAAATCCAAAATATTTGTACAAAGCTTCATGCAATTGTTCTGAAGTATATGTTGATTTAATCTCCAAAGTGACTGATTATTTAAACACGCTAAATTTTAAGCAAGTTATAAAAATATTTTAATAGTAAATATATAAAAAAAATATTTTTTATTTTTTTCAATTATAAAATTAAATGAATTTAAGAAAAAAACAAAAAGAAAGTGAATTTTTATTTGTTTGTATAAACAATTTCGTAAAAAAATACATTTTGCAGAATCCATATCATCAATTCAAAAAACTTTAGCTAATTTAATACAATTATTTTAATAAATTGTTATTTATTTATATATTTATTATTTATTTTAATAAATTGTTATTTATTTATCTATAATAACAAAAGAATGAAGAATGAAATAATTGAAATTGGCAGAAGAGTCCTGGAAATAGAAAAAGAGACTCTAAATAAATTACTGAACTATATAAATGAGGATTTTGTATCTTGTGTATCATATCTTTTAACTATTAAAGGCAGGATAGTTGTAACCGGAGTTGGTAAAAGTGCTATTATAGCTCAAAAAATAGTTGCGACTTTCAATTCGACAGGGACACCTGCAGTCTTCATGCATGCTGCCGATGCAGTACATGGTGACCTTGGAATGATCACAAAAGAAGATGCTGTATTATGTATTTCAAAAAGCGGTGAAACTTCGGAAATTAAAGTTTTGATAAGTGTGCTTAAAAATTTTGGCAATAAAATAATAGCCATGACAGCTAACAATAATTCTTATCTGGCATTAAATTCTGATTTTCTTCTTTATATACCGGTTGATATTGAAGCCGAACCAAACAATCTGGCTCCAACCGCCTCGTCAATTGCCCAAATGGCATGCGGTGACGCGCTGGCAACAACCTTGCTTAAAATAAAAGGGTTTTCAAGTAAGCAATTTGCAAAATTTCATCCCGGCGGTTCTTTAGGTAAGCAATTGTATTTACGTGTGTCGGAATTGTATCCTCAAAATGAAAAGCCTGCAGTCGATATTGATGCAGGTATCAAAGAAATAATAATGGAAATGACATCAAAAAGACTTGGTGCAACCGCAGTTTTGGACAAAAATGATGCTATCCGGGGCATTATCACAGATGGAGATCTTAGAAGAATGCTTAAAACAAATATAGACTTGAACAAGATCACTGCAAAAGACATAATGTCAACATCTCCCAAAACAATCAAATCGGACAAACTGGCTGTTATAGCATTGGAACTAATGCGAAACAATAGTATAACCCAATTGATAGTGGTCGATAAAAACAAAAGATATCTTGGATTTATACATATTCATGATTTGATAAGGGAAGGAATAGTGTAAATAGTGTCTGCACGAAATAGTAGATTTTGATTTTTATTTCATGAATAAAAATCAAATAATTACAGGATTATCAATAATAAAAATTTAATATTTATTACTTTTGCATTTTAATCA
>JALVEG010000153.1 GCA_027031145.1 Saprospiraceae bacterium
AACCCCTCTGAGTATATCTGGACGATATAACATTGCCTTGTTCATTGATACAAACCTTCACAACAACAATACCTGATTTCTGAGATGAATCTTCAAAATCCGGTTCATATAAAATGCCTCTGGAATCCAGTCCCTCGCCAATTTTTCCTTTTCCTCTTGTGATTCCCTCCAGGATTTCCGCATCTTTTGAACCAAGAGGATCCCCTTGCAAACCCTTTCCTGTTTTTTTTGTACCTTTGGATTTAAAAAGTTTGCTGAATTCTTCCTTAACATCATTGATGTTCTTTTCAGGAACTGTTTCTTCCTGTTTATTTTTATCTTTTTCAGAATCGGGAAGCACTTCACTGTCTTCTTGTTTTATAGTTTTATTTATTTCTACCGGCTTATCTTTTTTATCCTTTTTTTTATCGTTTTCTTCTTTTTTTTGATTATCAGCAGAATTTGCCGGTGTTTTATCTTCTTCATTTACTGTACTTTCCTGCGTATCTCCAAACATTACAAGGATACCTTCTTTTCCGGGAGGTGGAAAATCATACTTTAAAGTAGACATAAATAATACGATAAAAATTATTACAGCATGTAATAATATACTAAAAGCCAAGCTTATATTTCTAATGGAATGATCAGTTTCAAAATCTTTAACTGACATGGTATATCTTTTTATTTAAAACCATTATTTAGGTTTAGTCATAATCGCATCAATTCCCAACCGGTAAGCAATATCCATAACAGCAACAACATTTTCATTAGCAGTATTTGCATCAGGGCTGATAATTATACTTACCTTCCCGTTTTTTCTCCTTCGTTTAAGCTTTTTCAGTCCTTTTTCCAATGTAATAATACTTACTCTTTTTTTATTTACAAAATATTTACCATCCTTGGAAATTGTAATCTGATAAGGTTTTGACTTAGGAACAGCCTTTGTATGTGATTTACCCGGAAGTTTCAAATTCAAAGCATTTGGTATCACCATTGAAGAAGTCAACATAAAAAATATCAACAACAGGAATATGATGTCTGTCAATGAAGACATACTGAATTCAGCGCTTACCCTTGTATTTTTTTTAAGACCCATTATGATTTTTTTGGTTGTGTTGCAATAATAGCCCTCATTTTATTTCTGTTTGCGATTTCCATTATCTCATAAATCTTTTTCCATGGAACTCCTTTTTCTGCCACGATAGTCAATGTAGCTTTGTCTTTTTCATCTTTCGGCATTTTTTTCAATTCCTGTCTTACCTTGCCACTTATTGTATTTTTAGCAGTTTTCCTGCCATTAAACATATAGGTATTATCCCTTTTCAAAGTAACAGCAATATTAGTAGGAGCTACCGTTCTGGAATTGGATTCCGGTATTTCAAAATTTATCTGTACCATTGATGAAGTCAGCATAAAAAATATCAATAACAGAAATATAATATCCGTCAATGATGACATACTGAATTCAGCGCTGATCCTATTTCTTTTCTTTAATCCCACTTCAATAGATTTTTATTATTAAGCAGTAGGCTCCTGTAATAAATCCATAAATTCCACACTGGTTTGCTCCATTTTGAAAACTACTTTATCAACAAGAGAAACCAAATAATTGTATCCCACAAATGCAAAAATACCAATAGCAAGTCCAAATGCAGTTGTTATCAATGCCTGGTAAATACCTCCTGCTAATGCGTCAGGAGTAACGTTTTGTTCCGTTGCCATTGTATAAAATGCCATTATCATACCTGTCACAGTACCAAAAAAACCAATCATAGGTGCTGCACCTGCTATTGAAGCCAAAGTAGAAAGATTCTTTTCCATTTTGTACAATTCAAGATTACCTACATTTTCAATCGCTGCATCAATATCTCTTAAAGGTTTTCCGATTCTTTTCAATCCTTTAAGAATCATTCTTGACATAGGACTGTCATTAGTTTGGCACATTGCAACAGCTCCGTCTATATTACCGGCAGCTACAGCAGTCTTAATGTTATTGAAAAAACTCTGATCTACTTTTCCGGCTTTTTTTATTGTCATTACCCTTTCGATAAAAATATATAAAGCAATTACAGATAATATTAACAATATACCTACAATAGCAACCCCCATCGGACCACCTTTCATTATCAGATCAAGAACACTTTGTTTTACCTCTTCAGTTTCCTGTGCTTGTGGAATTAAAAAAAACATTAATTGATACATAGTTTAATTTTTGTGATATGAGACTAACGTCATTTATTAAAATAAAATTATAATGAACCGCAAAATTAAACAAATAATGAAAAAATATTAAAATTTATTATAATTTGTTATCCTAAATTGCCAATATTTCCGGTAATTAATCATTTTTTCATTTTTATATAGCTAAAAATATAAAAATTATTAGACCTTTGCAGCCATTTTTAAAATTTTGAATACAAATTAGCTAATGCAATCAATAAGAAATGTAGCTATTATAGCTCACGTAGACCATGGAAAAACCACATTGGTCGATAAAATAATCCACGAAAGTAAATTAATTGACGAAAGAAAAGAAACCAAAGATCTGATATTGGATAGTAATGATCTGGAAAGAGAAAGAGGTATTACCATTCTGTCTAAAAATGTTTCTGTCAAATATAAAGATGTAAAAATAAATCTGATAGATACTCCCGGACACGCCGATTTCGGTGGCGAAGTAGAAAGAGTATTGAAAATGGCTGACGGAGTATTGCTATTAGTCGATGCTTTCGAAGGTCCTATGCCACAAACAAGATTTGTCTTAGGCAAAGCACTTGAATTAGGTCTGAAACCAATAGTCGTTGTCAATAAAGTGGATAAAGACAATTGTAAACCGGATGAAGTAAATGAAGATGTCTTTGACCTTATGTACAACCTGGATGCGAGTGAAGATCAGTTGGATTATGTAACAATTTACGGTTCTTCCAAACAAGGCTGGATGAGCGATGATTGGAAAAAACCAACAGATAATGTACGAATCCTTTTGGATACTATAATTGAACAAATCCCGGAACCTCCGGTAAGAGAAGGAGGATTGCAAATGCAGATCACTTCTCTTGATTATTCCAATTTTGTCGGACGTATCGCTATTGGCAGAGTATACAGAGGAGTTATAAAAGAAGGTCAGGATTTTATTTTATTCCAAAAAAACGGAAAAACTAAAAAAGTCAGAATTAAAGAACTACATACTTTTGAAGGACTTGGAAGAGAAAGGGTAAAAGAAGTTCATAGTGGAGATATCTGTGCTGTGGTAGGACTGGATGATTTTGAGATCGGGGATACTATTTGCGATATTGAAAACCCCGTTCCAATGAGAAGAATTGCCGTGGACGAACCTACAATGAGTATGGTTTTCACTATCAATACTTCACCTTTTTTCGGAAAAGAAGGTAAATATGTAACTTCAAGACATCTCAGAGAAAGACTTTATAACGAAACGAGGAAAAATCTTGCTTTAAGAGTAGAAGAAACAGAGAGGGAAGATACTTTCAGGGTTTATGGCAGAGGTGTAATGCATCTTTCCGTATTAATTGAAACAATGAGAAGAGAAGGATATGAATTTCAGGTAGGAAAACCCCATGTTCTTTTCAAAGAAGAAAACGGAAGAAAATACGAACCTTATGAAGTGTTGGTTGTCGATGTTCCTGAAGCATATTCAGGCAAAGTAATCGAAATAACAACTATGCGCAAAGGTGAACTTAAAGTAATGACTCCTAAAGGTGATCTTCAGCATCTTGAATTTGAAATACCTTCAAGAGGAATTATTGGTCTTAGAAATAAAATTCTTACTTTGACAGGTGGAACTGCCGTGATGAATCACAGTTTCCTGAAATTTGATGTATTCAAAGAAGGAATACCGGACAGAAATAAAGGTTCGCTTGTATCGATAAATGAAGGACAAGTTCTTGCATTTGCACTTGACAGATTACAGGACAGGGGTAAATTTTTCATAGCCCCGGGAGATAAGGTTTATATAGGAATGGTAGTTGGCGAATATACGCGGGATATGGATTTGGGCGTAAATGTCACAAAAGCTAAAAAGCTTACGAATATGCGTGCTTCAGGTACTGATGAAAATGTAAAAATAGCTCCTAAGATTGTTTTTTCTCTGGAAGAATCATTGGAGTATATCAAAGAAGATGAATATCTGGAAGTAACGCCCGAAAGCCTGAGGATGAGAAAGATCAGCTTTAAGCCTTAGTTTAGGGAGAAATCCTTTATAAAACTACTCAGGTATTACCATAATGTCGCCTCT
>JALVEG010000154.1 GCA_027031145.1 Saprospiraceae bacterium
GGCTTTCATATTGGTTATCATTTCATATATCGCGGGAAATCTGATTATACGGCTACCGAATTGCTCTCTTTCATTAGCATATTTTACCGCTTCCCTGAATGCTGCATCTGCAATACCGACAGATTGTGCTCCAATACCTAGTCTGGCACTATTCATCAAAGCCATGACATATTTTATCAAACCATATTTTCTTTGCCCCAATAATTCAGCCGGAGCATCTTTAAATACTAATTCAGTAGTTGGAGAACCTTTAATTCCCAATTTATGTTCAAGGTGCCTTACTGTAACCGCTTCACTTGATCTGTCATAAATAAATAAAGACAATCCTCTGGCATCTGTAGTGCCTTCTTCAGACCTTGCCAGTACCAAAGCGATATCAGCATCCCCATTTGTTATAAACCTTTTTACCCCGTTCAATTTCCATACTCCTGCTTCCTCATCATAATGAGCTTTTAGCTGAACTGCCTGAAGGTCTGAACCGGCATCAGGTTCGGTCAATACCATCGCGGCTGTTGCGCCTTCTTTATTGAATCTTGGAAGATATTTTTTCTTTTGCTCTTCATCAGCAAATTCCCTGATTGTTTCAGCACAATCCTGCAATCCCCATATATTGGCAAAACTGGCATCTGCTCTTGAAACCATTTCGGCTGCCATAACATAAGGGATCATAGGAAAATTCAATCCGTTATATTCCCTTGGCAATGCCATACCAATCAAACCGGCGTCATATAATGCCTTATAATTCTCCTCTGTACCTTTGGCATATCTGACCCTGCCATTTTCAAGATGTGCACCTTCCTTATCTACTTCTTCTGCATTTTCAGCAATCACATTAGCACAAATATCTCCTATAATCCCCATCACTTTATCATAACTGTCTTTTGTATCCTCAACATTTACAGGAGCTATATCATATTTATCTTTATCTTTAAAATCCTGTTCTTTCAGTTTAATGATCTTATCCATCAAAGGATGATCCATTTGAAATTTGAAATCCGGAGTATCTATATAAAAATTATCCATTCTTATTATTATTTTCTGATTATTTTAAAATTAATGAGCTAATTGTTGATATGATTTGATCATCTTTGGTAACACTTCATTCAAATCACCTACTATCACATAATCAGCTATACTGTTCATCGGAGCATCTTTGTCTGTATTTATCGAAATGATCATTGCAGATTGATCCATACCGGCTCTGTGCTGAATAGCTCCTGAAATACCACAAGCTATATACAATTTTGGTCTTACTGTTACTCCGGTCTGACCAATCTGTCTTTCATGCTCAATAAATCCGGCATCAACAGCAGCACGCGAACCTCCAACATCTGCACCAATAACTTCCGCAAGATCGTACAACAATTTGAAATTCTCCTTTGAACCTACACCGTATCCACCGGCAACGATTATCGGAGATTCTTTAAGATTAACTTTACTTTCCTCAATATGTCTTTCAATTATCTCTATGATCATATCTTCAGGCCGGATAATTGATGCTGTATTTATCTCGACAATCTCTGACTTATAATTTTCGTCAAAAACCTCTTTTTTCATAACTCCTTCTCTGACCGTAGCCATTTGAGGCGGCATATCCCAATTGACAATAGTAGCCATAATACTACCTCCAAAAGCGGGCCTGATAGCTAATAATAAATCTTTATGCTCTGTTTTTGATTTTTTATCAAAATGATCTCCGATTTCAAGTCTGGTACAATCCGCAGTTAAACCGCATTGAAGAGTAGAAGCAACTCTTGGAGCCAAATCTCTTCCAACTGAAGATGCACCGAATAATACTATCTGAGGTTTCTCCTTATCAAATACTGTAGATACAATCCGACTATATGGTAAAGTCATATAAGGTTCCAGCCTTTTATCCTGAGCCAGATGGATCTTATCTACACCATATTTTGAAATCTGACCTGATATATCCTCTATATTATTTCCAAGAACAAGAGCTTCCAGCTTTACATTCAGTTTATCTGCCAATTTTTTCCCACTGGATAATAACTCCTTGCTTAGGTCAATTACTTTTCCTTTTTCTGTTTCACAAAATACAAATACGTTTCCTTCCATTATTTTTTCTTTTTCAATTAACCAATAATATGAGCATCAACCAGATCGTTCATCATTTCATTAATACTCTCATCAGAAGCATCAAGAACTTTTG
The DNA here is from genome assembly GCA_027031145.1 of Saprospiraceae bacterium. Taxonomy (GTDB): domain Bacteria; phylum Bacteroidota; class Bacteroidia; order Chitinophagales; family Saprospiraceae; genus JADJGA01. Next base: position 2,171 of record JALVEG010000154.1, read on the forward strand.
CTTCTTTAACAGTCAGAACAATGTTAACAACATCTTTGACCTTGGTGGGAGACCCAGGCAATCCTATTTTAGCCGGATCAGCATTAATATCTTCAACGCCCCATTCCGGAATAATCAAATAATCTTTTTTCTCCACTATCTCTTTTACATAATCTTTTTCCCTTGACAATTCTGTATTTGTTCTGGCGTACTTATATTTCAAAGTTTTAGAAGCATTCCTAAATCTGCAATTATCAAATGAACCTGCTACAGTAACTAAACCCGGTAAAGGTAATTTTACGGTTTCAACACCTTTTTCCAACCTTCTTTTTAATGTTAAAGAATTATCGGTTACATCTATTAATTCTTCGACATAGGTCACTTGAGGATATCCGATTTTTTCAGCTGTTTGAGGTCCGGTTTGAGCAGTATCCCCGTCAATTGCCTGAACTCCCCCTACTACAAGATCCACATCACCTATTTTCTTAATAGCCATTGAAATAGTATAACTTGTAGCAAGAGTATCCGCTCCACCAAATCTTCTGTCCGATACCATAATACCATGATCAACTCCTCTGAAATATCCTTCCCTGACAATATCGGCAGCTCGTTTGGGCCCCATGGTCAATATGATAACCTGCGTACCAGGAACTTTATCTTTTATCTGAAGAGCCATTTCCAAAGCATGAAGATCATCGGGATTAAAAATAGCCGGCAGCGCTGCTCTGTTGACAGTACCATCGGGTTTCATTGCATCGGGACCAACATTTCTTGTATCTGGAACTTGCTTGGCAAGAACAACAATTTTAAGTGGTTTCATTCGTCTGTTTTTTATTTTTGAAATGCAAAAATAATATTTAATATCAGTTTACTAAGAAGTAATTAATAATTATTTTATTATTTTTAATGAAAAATATATCAAAATACTAAAATATTTCATTTTTATTTATAAAATAATTATATAAATGAGCTGAATAAAACTTTTTTAATAAACTAAACGTTTTATATTCGATTTATTAAATGTGTATCTATTCAGGTAGTATCATTTTGATTGAAATGATTTCTTTTTTCATTTCAAAAGCACCTTGGCTGAGTAGATATTTAAATATTATTTTATAAAAAATACTAAAACTAATTAAAATGAAAAAATTGAATGTATTATCCTTATTTGTATTAGCCGTTTTCTTTACATTAGCCTATACGTCATGTACTGAAGACCCATTTGTACCCGAACCAAAAGATCCACCAAGTTTATCTTTGGTTAGTGGTGATAGTTATATTTATTCCAATGCTCAGGTTGACCCTGATGCAAATGTTACCGTTAAATTAAAAGCATTAAAAGGAACCGGAGATTTAAGATTATTGACTATTTTCGAAAATGGATCAAAGTTGGATTTGGAAAGAATAGCAGGTGGTGTTAATTCAAACCCTGTGTTATTACCTGCTGATGATGTTGCCGGATTTGAAAAAGAAATCACTTTCAGGACACAAAGTGATGGAGAAAGCGACTATTTATTTGTCCTGGAAGACGTCAACACATTAAAAGACAGTGTTGGTTTTACTTTAACCCTCAATCAAAAAACCGAATTAAATGTTAATGTTGACAGTATTAAAGTAGGAAATTTCAAAGGACCGGATAATGGGAGCATAGATTTACAAACAGGTAAAGCCGTTCCATCTGACGATGAATCAGGTGATGTTCAGGATATTGGCTGGGTTGATGGATCAACTGATTGGGCTAAAAGAATAAAAACTAAAAACGGTACAGAAATGGCTATACCTTCTGACGGATTAAACTGGGATGAGGTTGCTTCTTTGGAAGATATTGTTGAGGCATATGATGCAAGTGCCAAAGCTTCAGTAAGTGGTGATATTAGTGTTGGCGATATATTTTTATTTAAATCTCCTTCTGCGACCGCAGGTGTATATGATTACTTTATTATGAAAACTTTGGTGGTATCCGAATCGCCCGGAGATAATCATGATTTTTATGTATTTTCACTGAAAGGATACAAACATTGATAAATAGTGTCTATGCGTAACTACTCAGGTAGAATCATTTTGACTGAAAA
>JALVEG010000155.1 GCA_027031145.1 Saprospiraceae bacterium
TCCATAAAATTTATTGATTCCACCATTAGGAACATTTCTTGATTTACTATTGATATAGTTCAATCCAACAGAAACAGAAATCCACTTATTTAAAATCTGATCAAGATTCAATCTGGCTGAATATCTGTTGAAATTGGTATTATCCATAATACCTTCATTATAATAAGAAGCCAAAGATGCATAATACTTAGTGTTTTTAGCACCACCGCTAATCGATAAAGCATTTTCATTGCCATATCCGGGACTAAAAACATAATCCTGCATTTTGTATCTTTTAACATCATTTTGAGTAAGATCATGAATATCGGAATTAGCCCAAACTTTCGGATACATATTTTCATGAATCTCTTTACGCAGGGTATTCATATTAGCACTTGTTGAAAAAGACACTTTAGGTTTACCTAATTGCCCTTTTTTCGTAAAGATCTGAACGATACCATTACTAGCCTGTGAACCATAAATAGCTGCCGCAGCTGCTCCCTTCAATATTTCAATATGGTCAATATCATTAGGATTAATATCAGCAAGTCTGTTTTGTGAAAATCCCCCCAGATCCAATAACGCATCGGAAGAATTATCAATAATAACTCCATCCACAATATACAATGGATCAGATTGTCCTACAATAGTACTATATCCTCTCAAAGTCACAGAAACACCACCATCAGGGTTTCCCGAATTTTGATTGATAATAGCACCTGAAATCTTTCCTGATAATGCCCTGTCAATTGATAAAGCACCTGCTTGTTCAATTTCACGACTATTTACTGTAGAGATAGCATTTCCATACTGCTTTTTGGTTGTAGCAGCAGAAGCTCCGGTAATAACAACCTCATCAAGACCGATATAGTCTTCATTTAGTACAACATCCAAAGTAGTTTTTCCTCCGGGAACAACTGCAACGGTTTTGGTTACAGGTGAATATCCCACATAAGAAAAAACAAGATTTAAATTTGAAGCACTTGAAGTAATATTCAAAGTATAATTACCATCCAAGTCGGTAATTGTACCTATTGAAGTATTCTCCATTTTAACAGAAGCTCCAATTAAAGCAGTTCCATCACTTCCGGTTACTTTTCCCGTTACTGTAAATGATTGAGCAGAAGCAAAACCGCTAAATATCATTATAACACCAAAGAGAAAAAACCTAAAATCAATTTTCAATTTCTGAATTTTTAGTTTCATCGTTAAGTTTTTAATTAATAAATAATCTAGTAAAATTACGACCATTTTTAAACTTTACAAATTTTTTACACGTTAATTCAATTAACCTAATTTATATTTTAGGGATACTTTTTAAAAGAAAAATCAAATATTTAGGTAAAAAGCATCAACTATTTCTTTATAATCAATACTATAATTCCCTGTTTTATCATAAATCTTCAATAAATTCTCAACCGGTCCTCTTGACCATCCTATTTTAAATTCAATCAATAATCTTTCTACCTTATTTTTAGTAAAAACTCTGGACAATCTGGATAATCCAAAGTTAAATTTCCGTGAATTCCTTATAAATTCATCTCCTTCTTCAGGAGGAAGTATCACAGATAATTTACCTTGAGCTCTTAATAATTTTGATGAATACAATAACAATTCTTCATGAGTCAAATTAATGGTATGCCTGACATTTGCCCTGCCTTTTAAATATGATTCTGTTCCTGCATTAAAAAAAGGAGGATTACAAATTATATGATCAAATTCAGTTCCGGGCATATACTTTTGCAGAGGTAAATTGTCAATATTCAATCTGTTTTTCCATGGACTATTACCAAAATTATATGATGCTTCTTTGAATGAATCAATATCCGGTTCTATTGCATAAATGTCAGCATTTGAATTCCTTTGAGCAATCATCAAAGCGATCAAACCGGTACCTGTGCCCACATCCAAAAGCTTAAAGTCCTGATAAATATCACACCAGGCACCAAGCAGTATCCCGTCAAAACCAATTTTCATTGAACTGTGTTCATGTTTTACCGAAAATTGTTTAAACCGAAATATATTTTTATTCATCAAACAAAGATAAACTAATTCGCAATAAAGCAAAAACGACACCGTTCAATATTTTATATTGTTTTATTCAAATCAGACTAAATAAAGTATGTATTTCTTTTTTGATATCAATTTTAAACAATCTCGGGTAGGTGTATTAATTACTCTAATCTAAAAAAAATTAAAATATGAAATACTTTTTCTCTTTTTTTATGTTAATGTTTGCTTCCGGTGCATTATTTTCTCAAAATCACTCTTATTATAACATTTCGGAAAAGATACTTAATTACGGATTTTCCGACCTAAACCAAAAAATCGATGATCAATATCCTGCTTTGGATGATTATGTTTTTGAGATAAGTTTCGGAAAACATTATGTTAGTAATAAAGGCGCATTTGGATTAAATATATCTTATTTATTAAACAATAAACATGAAAATAACAGAAACTCAATGTTTTACAGTTATGGACTTAGCTCAAATCTTGAATTTAATCTTTTTCGTTTAAAAGCCATTAGATTTTACAGCTTAATAGATATAGCAATGAGAAAATATAATATCGTTTTATCAAATACCAAAACCGGAGGATTTTCATTTTCCGATGCACTAAATAATCAGGTTGATATTTATAAATTTTCAAATCTTGGGTTTTATTTTGATCTGGGTCTTGGAATTAATCATTTTTTCGATTTATGGGTATATAAAATTGGTGTTGGAATATCAGGTGGGATTCGGCAAAATGTAGGAAATACATGGAAATATGAGGATGTGACTGATATTGCAGGTAGATTAGTCAGAACGAATGGATTTTTTATAGGATTGAACTTTTATTTCAACCTTAATATGATAGATGAAAAATCTTAATATCTGATTGTATTTCATTTATTATTATCCAAAGCATTAAAAAAAATAGAACACGAATGACACTGATTAAACTGATTTTCACAGATTTAATCAAGGTTTATACTGTTATTTTCCTACTATACAATATCATTTTTCTTACTATACAATATTATTTATTATCAACTTGTAATCATAGCGTAACACATTAGTTTATCATAAAACCTCAAGGATAAAATAATCCCCGACCTACAGTTGCAGATCAGGGATTGTTTATTATTTTTTAATAAATTTACTTAACAACAACATTATCAACTTCCCAGGTAGCTGATTCGCTGTCAGTGGAAGTAAACTTGAATGCCAGGTAAACTTTTTGTCCCGCATACGCAGTCAGGTCAACATTACCCGAACTTACCCAAGACCAACTTCCACCGGATTTATTGAATGTCAATTGAGTCCAGTTGGCAGAATTAGGATCTCCTGCACCCGAATAATCGGTTGAAACATGTAGTTCCAAAGGATTTCCGTTATAATTTGTAGCATTATCAAATTTAATCAATGGATTTGTTACATCTGTAAAATCCAGCTGTGGTGTTATCAACCAATCTTCATTTGCATGAGCACCACCATCATATCCACTCATCTTGGCACATCCTCCCGGGTTACCATGTATTTCATCAAGACTCCAAACCTGATCTCCCAAAACATTAACAGCATTCCATTTGCCAATACCGGATTCAAAATCATCGGTAAAAATATCATCTCCGGGTTCTCCACCACCACCTCCGGTAACATCATCTAAATTTCGCAGATAGATTTGATAAGTATCTTTGTACTGTCCAACAATAGCAGTTACATCTACATTGCCGGAAGGAAGAGCATCATCAGCAAATGTTGCAACAGATCTTGTATAGAAATCAATAGTACCGGTTGCATCCTGTACCACCACATCTTTATCTTTATAAACATTTCCTCCTGTAAATTGTGCATCCTTAATTTTAACTAAGGTAGATTCCCAGGCTTCATTGTTTGTTAATATTTCGTTTACCGTTGCCACTTTTGCTTCGACAGTTCCTGTTCCTGTTTTTTTTGCTGCATCCAATACGACACCGTTAAATTGCAGGAGATTATTATATTCCGACAATTCAAGATTACTTACAACAACTTCTACCTGATCATTTAACTCAAAATCATGAGCTCCGTCAAATCTTACTACAATGCCGGCAGTAGCATCCTGCAACACCATATTTTTACTATCTACATTTAATGCATTTTTATCAGAAATCACAACGCCTGATATTTTTACATTATCATTCATTGTTGCCTGACCTGATGTAAATAGATCTCTTACCGATTTAATAGTTATCAATGTCTCGTTTCCCGTACTA
>JALVEG010000156.1 GCA_027031145.1 Saprospiraceae bacterium
TAAATATATTCGGCGCCGGCCACCTCTTTTTGCCCCGGCCATAACATGGGCCAGCCCTCTTCATGCCATTCTTGCGGCCAACTGTCAATGTTTCCGTTACCATCCAGGTCATGATCAAGATTGTAGGGTATGGCGGGGGAGGCCTCCCCGAAAAGAAAAAGGCTGTTATCATCCAGACGCGGCAGGGGTTGCCATCCCCAGCGTTCACTGCCATCCGGGGAAAGTTCTCCGCCATTGCTTAACACACCGTCGGAGATAATATGTGCCTTCCAGACACCATCCTCTTCAAAAGCATCTTCATGACTGTTGGGCGCCACCTCCACCTCGGCTCCGATAAAAAAGTTTATTTCGTAGCTATAGCCGAGATCGCGCCAGACCATATCATTTTCACGTACTCCGGGGCCGGAAAACGATCCGCTGTTATTCATGACGCTCCCAATCTGATTGTCACGGATGATGGTTTGCACTCTGTATTTCTCATTGTCGGGATTGGAATCGGCCGTTAATAAAACAACCGACAGCATAAGACTCAGATAAATGGCGGTGCGAAAAGGAAGGGAAACGGTTTTCATGGAATACTCCTTTTGGGGAAAGAAAGGATATTAACGTTTTTTTAATAATATGAAAAATGAAGGGTAAAGTCCACTGTTAAGTAGATAGCCTGAAGGATATATAAAAAAAATTATGATGGTTGTGTAAATTTGAACTACTGACAGAGGGTATTTACACAAAATTATTTATGGACTCACCTTCCTTGTTGGAAATTCTATTTTTTATCAAATCATAAAAATTTGATAATAATTTTTCTTTGTCTATACTGTCAATCAGGTTGTGAAAGTTTCTTTTAATTTCTAATGCATTCATAATTCATCCTCCTTTTTCACAAAATTAAGGACGAATCTTTTCAAATAGAATTTATTTTACAACTATGTGTGGCAGCGGTGAGTATATGAGGCGTTGGGCGTTTTGAAACACCTAATTTTCAATCTACTATGCCGTTTAAATATATTTACTAATATATCAATTTAGCTGCAACTCGCCCAATGACTTATATACATTGTTGCAACCAGTTATTTTTTCAATTCTTCAATTTGTTTTTTTGCAAAAGTTTTGGTCCGTTCGTCTCCGTATTCTATAGTTTTTTCATAATATTTAATCGCTTTCTCTTTGTCTCCTTTTAGTTTATATCCCCATGCAATATTTGACAAAACAATATAATCTTTTGGATTTATTTTTTCAGCTTTTAATAATGGTTCAAGTCCTTTGTCATATTCACCAGTTAGTAAATATGTTAAGGATAAGTTTGATAAACTTTCAATGTGATTTGGGTAATATTTTAATATCGTATTTGCAATTTCACGCATATTCAAGAGTAGGTCATCATTTCCTGTATTGTATAACTGAACTTGGTAATCTTGTAGTGAAGAAAGAAAGAACTCTTTACCATCTTTTTGTTTTTCATTATTTGTCCAGGTCCACTGGTTATTATTTATATGTGAATATTCAATAGTTTTTACTATTTCTTTTGTAAATGAACTCCAATCATTTATTTGCCCAAGAACATATATTTTACCAAATCTCATATCCAGTCTATTCGGATATAGGCTAATACCTTCCGTAATTTTGTCTAATCCTTTTTTCAGATTTGATTTATCATAATTAATCTTACTACCAATAAATCCTGCATAATTTCCCGAGCTATCAGTGAGTGATAAATATTTTCCGTTTGCTGGTGGGTCGCCTGCTGCAACGACTAATATTTCATCTCTACTTATGATAAAGTAGTAATTAAAATAGGATGTAAATAGTTCAGGGTCTTTCGGATATTCTTTTTCCCATTCAGTTAATGTCTTCAATTGATTAATTGTGTCATTTTCTTGAAAGTATTTTTGAAAATCACCTTGATAGTCTTGGGCAACTGCAAAACTGAAAATAAATCCAGTTAGTATTAATCCTAAAATTTTTCTCATAGGTTTCTCTTTTTTATAATTGGTGGCAACGGTGAGTATAAGCGTAGGGCGGGTTTTCGAAGCACTTCACTTTCAATCTACACCGAATTATATTTACAGTTAAATCATTCATATTAAGTACTTAATCCCGCATTACGCTTATACATTGTTGGGCGTTCGTTGTTTTACTTCCCAGTTTATATTTTTCATTCTTTCTTTGATAATTTTTAGGGTTTTCTTAATTTCGTTATCATTGGGCAATTTTCCATACACAAGTTTGCTGAAAGTGGAAAAATAGGTTGCTTGTAGTTTATCCCAAATATTCTCATCTTCTCTAAAAATTAATGCTTGTGTAGGATGATTTTGTAACCATTCATTTCCACTTTTAAAACTCAAAAAATCATCATTTGCTACTTTTACCAATAATCTCTCGAATTCTTCCGTGTCAAAAAAGCTCTTGATGTTTTTATCTTTTAACATTTCATTTAAATCGTAAATATGCCTGATTTTATTCTTCAAATCTTCGATTGGATTATTTGTGTATGAAAAGCGAACTAAACTCATTATTTTCTCACAAAATGTTCGTTTTGGGCTCAAAACATTTACTTCAAATGATTTTAAACCGTATTTTTCTGCAATTTGTTCTTGATTAGTTTCAATTATCATTTCATAAATCAGCGAACTTACTTTTCCTTTTTCAAATGGCTCAAAACTGCCAAGCCAAGTAGCTTCAATAATAATATTATCGCGAATTTGTCCTAATAGTCCTTCAAATATCTTAGGGTAGTTGTGAGCTGTTTTTCTAATCATTCCCTTTTTGTTGGTTATTCCGGGTATCTCAATTTCAGGAAGTGTTGGTTCAATTATTTTTGTGATTTTTTCCAATTTATTTTTCAATTGATTGCTGCTTTCATTTCCTTGTTTTAATAAAACAATGTCAATATCTTCTGAAAACCTTTTAATTATCTGATTACATTTTGACAAGGCTGTTCCACCCTTAAAAATGCAATATTCTTTTGCATCACTCGTAAAAATAGCATATAAAACAAGCGTTACCCAATAATCTTTTTCAATATAAATTTCAGGTATTCCCTTTAATTGCGATGTGGCAATTACGGCATCTTTATAAAGTTCATTATTTTCGTGTAGGTTCATTTAATATTCCATTTTTCAATTGTAGGCAAAAAATCCTTTGTTAATCCTAATTTATACTCTGATAATGGATTTAGACTTTCTTCTAAACAATTCAGGTTAATTTTCTTTTTTGAATATTCCAAAAGTGCTCCCAAAAACGCTCTTACTCTTGGCGGATATGATAAAGCGATATTTAATAGCTTTTCTGTCTGTTTTTTATTGAATTTTTTCAAAATGCTTGTTAATATTTCAATACTTGATTTTTTATCTAAATCGGGGATTTTCTTCCAATCTTTCAATGCATCTAAAAATTCAAGATAATTATAGTTTTCGTCTGTAACTTCTACATAACTTTTAACAGCATTTGCTTTTATATTTCCCTTTGTGATATAAATTCTTTTTTCACGACTTGCAATACTAATTTCTTTTGGAATTTGAGTTGTTAATCCCATTTTGTTATAAAGTAATAATCCAGTTATATATGCTATTCTTTTACCATTTTTAAACAAATAGGGTGTGATTATTTTTTCTTCATCGGGTTTAAGTTCGCCAAATGCAGATTGTTTGGGTTTATAGAAAATCCCCGTAGAAATACGTTTAATTTTTCCTTTTTTAATAAGTCGTTCGATGGTTTTAGTTGTGGCTGAATACTCTTTTTTATTTATTGCCAGGTCTTTGTAAGTAAAAGTATTCCCTTGTTCAATATTATTAATTTTTTCTTCTATTTTCTTTGCAATATTCATACTGCAAATATAATCCTTTTTTACAAATTGTCAAGTATTTTGCTCAATTTACTTGACTAAATATCTTTTCCTTTAATGACGCCCAACATCCCGCTAAACGCATTGCCTTTAGCGCGACTTTAGGTTTAGTTTCGTTTAACACGAAATATAGCTTTGTAGAAATGCAATAACAAATCCTGCCCGGCACGCTTGAAAAAAGCTGGTAATCCCGGAATAGAAAATTATTTACATTAAAAAAAGGGCACTATTCCTTCTCGTTGATGAAAGGAGATGGAATATACTCTCAAATATATATTCCCGGATTTTCAGCTTTTAATAGTAGCGCATACACCATAATTATTAGCCTCTATCTTACTAATCCCGAACATGGCACCATACACCGGCTTGTTG
>JALVEG010000157.1 GCA_027031145.1 Saprospiraceae bacterium
CTACTATTTTGAAATCTATAAAATTAGTTAATGACTATACTGCCGATGTAAATTCTAAATATATTTCCTCTGATAAAAAAGCCATATTTGATTTTGTAGATAGATGGTATTTTATAGATGGAAATTGGTATCATGTGATGAAAACTTCTAGGCTTCTTTTCTCCAATCCTCTTGACTAGAAAAAATCAAACGAAACGGTCCCTATTTAATTTAAATTTTAAATTTAAATGATATAATAGACAGGTAGAAAACAGCACCAGCAAGCTCGAGCAAGAGTTGGTGTAGTTTATTAAACTTACATGTAAGGAGAAAAAATGACGTTGAAGAAACTTATGCTTTCAGGTGTTGCAGCACTATCTATCCTAGGCACTAGTGCATTCGCAGCTAACAATGCAGGAACAGTAAAGATAGCAACTGATGGAACTGGTGACTACTTGGTATTTCCATACTATGCAGCTACTACTGCAGGTAACTGGAAAACTAACATTAGAGTAGTAAACACCAACCCTACACGTTCAATCGTAGCAAAAGTTGTAATTAGAGAGTGGAAAACAAGTGCTGAGAAGTTGGACTTCCCAATTTACCTTACTCCAGGCGATGTATGGGAAGCTACTTTGGAAACAGATGCTAATGGTAATGTAGTTTTGGTATGTAACGATGATTCTATGATCGTTAAAGGTGTACCTGCAAGTGTAACTCCTCAAAGAGTTCCTCTTTTCCCTGCTGAAGGTCTTCAAGATAACCACTATGGCTATGTGGAGGTATTTGGGGTAGGCGAGATTGCCGCTTCTGCTGTTCCTGATATGGATAATGATGGTAACACATGGTCATTGAATAGACCTCAAGATAAAGATGATTTGTATGCTTTCTATAAAGCTACTCTACATGCTGGACAAAATCCAAACAATGTTTGGAGTGGTGTAGATACAAATAGTATGTATGGCCAAGAAGTTCTTTTTGCTAAGAACCAGTATGGAAATCTTGCTATGACTTTGCCTGCTACTGCTCTTGAAGGTGTGACAGGAAGTAAAGCTAATACCAACAGAATCATTGCTGTAGATACTACTCCAGATAACGTTATCATTCCCGACGGAGCTCAAACAGTAACTAGCGTTCTTCTTAAAGTTTCAGAAGCATTGAGAAAAACTCATCTTTACGCTACATACTATGATAACGGACAAGGTGGAGTTGCTGAGACTGTGATGCTTCTTACTCAGCCTATGAAAAAATATCTCCACCCAACTACTCCATTTAATGCTTCTCCTATCGGATATTCTTTTGATAATGGAAAAGATGGTGATAGCAATACAGTGTCTTTGATGGATTACTACTTCAAATACTCTACAGTTGCTAGAGATATGAAAGAAAACACCAATATCCAAACAAATGAATTTTCTGGTGGTAAACCTGTAATCCATACATGTAATACAGAAATCTGTATCTGGAATGTGGCAAGTTATACTGGTTCTTTCACAAATGGATACGTAGATATCGATTTGACAGGCAATAAAACATGGGTTAACAAAAAACAAGGAATCCATGGTATCCCAACTCTTATGACTGCTAAAAATGTTTCTGGTACTAACGTTACAAACGTAATCAAACCAGCTTACAGCAAATAATTCTTCAACAAATGGGCCTTAGGGCCCCTTTGTTCCCCAATATAGCTTCTAGTTTTCTAACGTATCAATAACAAAAGTGTGCTACTATATCGATAATAATATTGATGAGATCTACTTAAAGGATATCTATGAGAAAATATTTTTTCTTTTTAATTTTATTTCTCGAAATGACGTATGCTGCGTCCTTTTCATCTTTGCATGATGGCCAATATCTCTCAAAACTTTTAAACAATAAGAATTTTATAAACAAACAATCTTCTTTGACTTTTAGTAAAGAGTATACATTGATTCAACATACAAAAAAGACTAAGGATGGGAAATATTATCATCCTAATGGATGGTTGAGATTTAAATATTACGTTCCTGCTGGAACTTCAGTTCGTTTAGTGCTCAGCACAATGCCAAATACTAGTATGCGGATAGATTTAAAATATAAAGCCGATAAAAATAATATAATCGATCATATCGATCCTATTCCTAATCCTGTTGTCTTTGATCCTACGGAAGATCCTTTGTACGCAGAAGATCAGCCCACAGTCGAACATATTGCGATCAATACTTTTAATCAAATTGCATACAATTTAAATCAAGGCGGGTGGATCTACGTCTCAATAGTTGAAAATAGTGCAGAAATCCAGGGAGATCATGGATTTATTGAATCTTCAACAGTTATTGTAAATTATACTCTTGAAATTGTAGATCAAGAGAAGTTTAAAAATTGGCTTTTTAAAACCTCTTTTACAAGGCCAGGTGGGGATCCAGTTGATAACATAGATAAGATTATTGAATATGACAATGTTCTAAAGAACAATGAAGTCCTTTCTATTGAAAAAATATTATCGTTGAATGTTCAAAATAATTACAAATTAGACCCAAGCATAGATATCTTAAAAGACTCTATACCTGTACCATCAAATGTAGTAAATTCTAGTACAGCTGCCAATGATACTTCTGAAAGTGGAGAATATCAAGTTTTAGAGCATAGAGAACCTTCTCCTGTACAATCTATTCAAACGACTGTGTCGGATGAGAATCTGACAGATGAACAAAAACAAGATATTCAAATGCTTCAATCTAAACAATTTTCTGTAGATGGGTATTTTGTTCATGTTGATCAAAAGTGGATATATGTTTCTAATAAGACTAAAAATATATATAAACTAAAAGGTATGAACAAAGATGGCTCCCTCAAATGGGCAAAAATTCCTAATATTGTTCCAGTTATGGAAGGTGATCAAATTAAATTCATACCTAGTACCCAATATAATAATGGATCTTTTGTTAAGCCCTCCAAAAACTCATCTATAGAGCCTTCTTATAAAAATCATACATGTGCAAAGGGATATACCTATGATCCAGAATTAGGATATTGCACATCAGATTCGAATTCTAACTCTTCTCAGTCTTCAAACGAGACCTACAATAATGGAAATAGCGCTATTGGCACACTTCCTACTCCTGCTTCCACGGCCCAACAGACCTCTACGAAGCACAGGAGTTGTCCATCAGGGTATACATATGATCCAGATGTAGGAATGTGCAGATAAGGCAATATGAGTAAAAAGATATTATATAGTCTATTGGCGATAGGTGGGGTAGGTATTTTACTATGGACATTTGCCCCTATTTCCAATAAAGTTGACGCTACTACTTCTGCTATTGTTACATCACACTCTTCGAGTGCCGATCAAGTCAAAATCTCTTTTTCCGGTTCTCATACCCCCGAAAAAAAACATAAATCTTCAAAAAAACCTCTCTATTTAGAAAAAAAAGTGAAATATGCAACAGAAGATCTTGCAAGGAAGTATCGGATTTTGCTGATTGATGAAAATCCGCAAAATACTGATGTCACGATAGAACATGGGTATAAATCTGTTATTGGAACCATCGATGGCTCTCGTTTTGTGCTCAAGGTACCCAGAAAAAGTTTTGAGAGCGGGGTATTGAAGCTTGTAGTAATCGATAAGCGAAATGGCAAAAAAAAAGAGATAGATACTGAATTTTTGCAAGAATTAAATACTCTTAACACTCAACAGGAGTATCATATAAATTTAAAGTTTAATAATATAAAAAATTATGATACTTCTATTTCCGAGAAAAAAACAATTCTCCCCACACCATGAAAAATTCTTTTACTATTGTCGAGGTACTTATCTCTGTCGTTATACTGGCTCTTGTGGGGACGGCATTACTCAAAAATGCAGGAATAAATCTGGACTTTTTGAAAAAGATATCGAGCAAAGAGGAAGCCATCGATGTGATGACGATCATAGCCTCTCATCGCAATCCGGATTTCAATCACCTTCAAAAGTCACTGTACGACTTTTTGGCCAAAGAATATCTTTTGGATGATAATGATTTACAAAAAATTTTGCACAATACCAAAGTAAAATATCAAGAGAGCCCTATCAAAATATCTCTGCCCACCCTGGAGGGCTTCGATGAAGAGGATCAAGAAGAGCAACAGCCTCAAAACCCTATCGATATCCAGTTCGTAAAGCTCTCAGCCACTTCCAAATCTTTTGGAGATTATCTCTATATCTTGGAGCTCAATGAGTAGAAAAGCTTTTACCTTGATAGAGCTGATGGTCTC
>JALVEG010000158.1 GCA_027031145.1 Saprospiraceae bacterium
TATATCTTTGAGAACCATTATTTCACCTTTTGTAACAGGTAAATGTTCAACATATACAGGTTCTTTCTCCAGTACCACATCAAATCTGGATGGTGTTAATCCATATTCCAGTTCCACAACCTTTGAAACATATCCTTCTTTGCTAACCTCCAGATTCATTCTTTCTCCTCTTAACAAGACCACATAATAATTATCATTTTCATATTTGATGTTATTCTCTTTTCCTCCTTCCATTTTGATATTGACATCTTTGATCTGTTGTTTTGACTCGGAATCAATAAAACTAAACTGAAATGTATCCAAAATTTCAGGAGTTAGTTTTACTTCTATAAGCTTATTTTCTCCTGATGCTTTCAATAATCCTGAATAAGGCAGATATCCGTCTTTTTTAACCTTTAGTATATACGAAGGTTCTTTCAATCTTAGAAAATACTCTCCTTGTTCATCCGAAAAAACCGGTTTACTCTCCACCAATGAATTTGGATCAATAGTATAAATAATTTCTTTTTCAATCCCCTTTATTTTTTCTATTCGCGGAGATTCCGTAGGTACAAGTTTATATTTTGAAAATGTAATAATAGCTCTTTCAACCGGTTCTCCATTTTTTGAATCCAGGATTCTCAGTGTATAATAATTATTAAAAATTCTAAATATTGATTTATTTGAAGTGAATTTATATATATCATCTTCTCCTATCCCTCCCTGTCTATTTGATGTAAAGTAACCTTCATTTGCCGCATTATTCAATATCAATCCAAAATCATCGCTTCCCGAATTGAATTTTGGGCCAATATTAACCGCTGTTCCAAAGGAATTATTTTTTTCTGCTGAAAAATAGATATCATAACCTCCTGCCCCTTCTTTTTTCTCTGAAGCAAAAAACAGATACTTTGACCGGTAAATGAAAGGAAAAGCTTCATTTGACTCAGAATTTATTTCCGGTCCGAGATTTTTTAATTCAAGCCATTTCCCGTCTTTATAATTTATAGAATACAGATCTGTTTTACCATACCCGCCCGGCATATCCGAAGCAAATATCAATCTGCTGTTTTTTTCATCCCAGGCAGGATGAAAAACTTTAAATCCGTAAGAATTAACAGGCAATTCACTATCCTGTATCCAAAATCCATTTTCGTACCTGTAAATATAAATTCCCATTGGGTTAATGTTTTTTTCACCATCGGGTGTAGTAACAACTCCTTTTTTATTTCGACTAAGAAACATTTTATTTTCATCTTTAGAAAAAGAACAGGGACCCATGTGGTTTTTAATCCTCAATCCTCCTTTAAAATCTTCAACGTCGCCCACTCTTCCCAAACTATCATAGAGAGCCAGTTTAAGAATAAAAAAGCCTTCACCTGTATTTTTATCAAAATGCTTTTTTGATTTTTTCCCTGAAGATACAAATACAAAGCCTCCATCATAATAAACCGGTGAAAATTCTAATGCGGGAGTATTTACCTTTTCCTCAAGTTTGAATGTAGCCTGTTTTAAAACAGAAGTATCTATCAATTCATGATAATTGGTCTGTGCCGATAAAATACCCGAAACCATCAAAATGAGGATATTTAGAATTATAATACCGGTAAAATATTTTCGATTTATTTTGATATACATCTGTCAGAATTTTTATTTAAAAAAATCGGGGATTTATAATATCAATAGCTTTTTGCTTTTTCCCGAAACAATATTGCAAAAGGACTTCCAAACTTCC
Organism: Saprospiraceae bacterium; assembly: GCA_027031145.1. Classification (GTDB taxonomy): domain Bacteria; phylum Bacteroidota; class Bacteroidia; order Chitinophagales; family Saprospiraceae; genus JADJGA01. The sequence goes on from JALVEG010000158.1 coordinate 1,715, forward strand.
ATTTTCATATTTTCTTAATGGTGAAACTGTCACATCATAAGCAGCTGCTAAAAAAAGATTATTACTAAGATGAAAACCCATAATAAAATCTACAGATTCAAACCAATCATCCGACGCTCCTCCTGTTCTTGCTGTAATAGCAGTATAAAATCTGTCATAAAACAGCAAACCCAAATTCAAATCAACATCATAAGGAGAATTTTCCGCCCATCTGATAAGCATTTGAGGCATCAATACAAGATTTCGCCTTATATCCATTGCTCCGCCGGTCATTATATAAAGGTGCCTCACTTCAAAACTTTTTTTCAATCCGACTTTAAAATCAATATCTGACCTCATCAATCGTGGCACGGAAGCTCCAAGATAAAACCTGTTATTGGAATAATAAAATCCAAAACCGACATTAAAAACCTGTGTTTTATAAATTCCCTGATCAATAGCATCATCCTCAATAAAAGGATTAATTATCCTCAAAGTAGGATCTGCAAAATCTTCTTTATATAATCTACCCGAAAAAGACATTCCCATACTCAATTCTCCTGTTTTCAAAGGCAATCTGTAAGCATAAATACCTTCAAAAGTCATTTTTTCGCTAACACCAATGGTATTACGAGTTAAATTCATGCCTAATCCAACTTTGCCAAGACGCGGAAAATTCACACTCAGTGCCTGAGCTTGAGGTGCCCCTTCAAATCCTGTCCATTGATCCCTTACAACTCCAAGAAAACACAAAGCATCATCATTACCGGCATATCCGGGATTAAGACTCAACTTATTGTACATAAACTGCGTATACAATATGTCTTGCTGAGCTTGCATTGCAAAAATACCAATAAAAATAAACAAAACCGTTTTAAAATATTTTATCATAATTTTATTTTTATTCCAATATTAAAAATCTTGCAACTAATCATGTTAATTTTCAAATAATCATAGAACATCTACAGAAACAATGCATTAGCATATTAATATTTTCATAACTTTCTTTTCAGAACCCTTTCCTGTTTCCCTTAAAAGGGAAAAGATAATTGAGAAAATATTATTATGCTTTCAATAAATCAAACCGCATAAGTAATTACAAATTCATTTATAATCATATTCAGATAAAAATTCCCCTCCTATTATCTTTCAATCACAAAAAATCCCTTTTCTACATTATCTTTATTTTTATCAAGGAACAATACGTAGTAATAAGTACCAACCGGAAGATCTTTCCCGTTGTATGTTCCTGACCAGTCATTTTGATAATTATAATCCCGGTACACCTGATCTCCCCATTGATTAAAAATAATTATTTCATTATTAAGATAAGCCCCTGATTCCAAACATGGAAAAATCAAATAATCATTTACTCCGTCTCCATTTGGAGTTATCACATTTACTCCAAAACAATCGGTATCTTTTCCTACTTTAATATATACCTTCGCTTCATCCTTTTTGTCTTCACATTCAATTTTATAAATTTTATATTTCAATTCGATAGTACCTACAAATTCCGGTCCCGGTGTAAATGTATAACTTCCATCATCATTTTTTATCAGGTCTCCATGTATATCACCAACTCCTGTCATTATAATATCCGTATTTTCAATTTTAATATCATTTTCATCCGGATAAAATGTTATTGCCGTATTGTAAGGAGTACTATATTGATCATCATTAGCTTCCGGTTGATATTCCAAATAAATATGTGTAGTATCCGATGAGTAATCCCTGCAGGCACCATGTGACAGACTCCATACAAAATAATTGTATCCTTCATGGACATCAAAAACCAATGTTTTAGCCTTATTTTGATCATCTAAATAAACGCCTTCAGTCAACACACTCCATTGTCCCTGAGGATCTGAATATGCCTGCAATAATGCATTGGCAGGGTCACAGATAAATTGAGGCTCTCCTGCATTGGCAATTCTATCAGGAGCTTTACTGATATTTATACTAATAACATCAGAATAATCAGATTCACAACCATTTTTATCCGCAATAACAAATATAGAGTTTTCTCCATCCACAAAATCGGAAAAATCAGTAATTTCTACACATCCGGAACTGGTTTCTGCTAAGAATTTTGCAGGAGTTCCATTCAAATACCATGAATATGTAGTTGCAGCTTTGAGATTCTCAAGGCATAAAGTAATACTTGCATTTTCTTCTGTCACGCAATATGATGAATCCACAGGAATTATTTCCGGCAAATCCGGTTTCGGAATCACCTCTACTCTAAAACCTGCCGACTGAACAGACTCACATCCGTCAACTATGATTTTCACAGTATATATTCCTGAATTGCTTAATGTGGCAGGAAATATTTCAGGATTTTGAGAACTTGAAGTGAATCCTGGTCCCGACCATTCATATTCAGCACCATCGACATAGGGAGTACTTAGTTTGATGTATTCACCTTCACAAACGCTTTCCGTTCCTGTGATATAAGGTTGATTTGGTTGTGGAATAACCACGACATCAATTTCCTGTGAATACTCTGAAATA
>JALVEG010000159.1 GCA_027031145.1 Saprospiraceae bacterium
GTTTTTGTAGAGTTTGGTAAGGGTTTTGGTAAGGGCTTTTTATCTGTCTTTTTTAGCACAGCTGCCCCCTCATCCAGCCCGCACATGCCTAGCGCTCCCCCTTGTAATTTTTCTTTCACTGCGTTACAGAAAAATGACAGGGGGAGGTATCAACCCACAAAGGCAGGGTAATGAAAAACTTTAGTGGTTTTTGAAAGGGTAAGTGCGGGTTGGCGGCTACTCCGGTTTCGGAACATCTCGACAAGCTCGATGTAACATACGTGGAGAAACGGGAGGCTGGGAGGTAGCGGGGCAAAAAGATGCGGGAGCAGGAGACATTCGCTTATCAGGATACCATAACTGTTTGAATTAGGATTTACCCCGTAGAATGATATTCAACGGGGTGAAGGGTTTGTGGATTGTAGGATTTTTTTAGTGTTTGGTGCTTCTTGCCAGCTAACAAACCTTATAGGTTTCCAAAAACCTATAAGGTTTAAACACAGTTATTTAGCCTGATTTTTTGTGGCGGAGCAAACAAAAAAATGACTAAATAAAACACTAAAACTCTGCTACAGCCTCACATTTGACGTCTAATCGAAGATATATATCATCCGGTATTATAATACAGCAACCATATTTGAATTTGTTAGAATTAAAAATGAAAACCATTAAAATTTGTAAAAAAGTCATAAAAAACTTTAATTGTTGTGCAAAAAATTATAAATTTGAAACTTATTGCAGCGTTTGAGGTGTTCTTTGTATCTATATAGTGATTCTTTTATTTTTTAACCTTCAAAATTTTGATATTATGAAAAAAATTAGTAAATTTGTAGAGGGAAGGTTTACCTTACCTTACCTTACCTTACCTTACCTTACCTTACCTTACCTTGTTAGTTAGTTTATTATTAAGTTTTAGTACATTGGAATTGGATGCACAAAGTGAGTCAAAAGATTTTGATTTAGATCAATGTTCTGGCGTCGTGAGAGTTACGAGAACTATCACAGAAAATCCTTTGGAATGTGGTGAATATTATGTAAGTGCTTCCTTTGAATTTATTGAAGCACCATGTAATATGGAAATCATACGTGCAAAATGGTATAATGGAGAGAATAAACATGATTATGCTGTTGTTAGAGATAATCAAACTTTTCATTTACACAGTGGTGGTAGTATTGATTTGGATTTTTATGTAAAATATGAAAATAGTTCATTATGGCAGCATATTGTTTGGTCTTATGAAACACCACCAAGTTCCGGTGCGTGTTCAGGTTGTGGAAATACTTTTAATTATTGCGATATTGATAAAAAATTTATTGATTGGAGTAAAAGTTATCAGGAATGGGACGAAGAAAAACAAGAATGGGTTTGGGTATATTTCTATTACACAACCATGATACAAGTATGGGAAATAACTTTTATTACTCCTGATGGTTTATTGGAAGTAAATTTTTCCAATAGTTATGGTATTTTTACCTTCCCTTATTATTTAAAATTTGCAGATGATTGTGGACTTTCTCCGGATATTAACGATTTTGTATTTGATATTAACAGGTTTCTGGATTTGGCGCAATCAGGCAATGATGAATATGCCGATTTTTATGGACATGTTTTGCTTCAAGATTATAATACACCTGGAATGTGTAAAAAATATTTTAAATTTGAAGATATGGGGATTTATCCTTGGAGAATAAAAGCTCAATATGATGAATATAAACCATATTATTGCTCATATACAGATGTTCATTTAGGTGACCATTATACTTTTAGGGATACTGATTTTCCATGTTTTACTGAATGTTATCCGGAGATATCAACTTTGATTTGTGATCCGGGGGCAGGGGCGCATAATATGATAATTAATTCTCCAAATGATTTTACTAAATTTGTAGATAAGTACATTGAGTATAGGTTATATCCAAATATTTCAAATGATTTTATTAATATAGATTTTTTTAACCCGGAAGAAAAACAAATCAAAATATTTGATGTACAGGGAGGGCTTGTTGAAAGTATTGAAATAAAGAAAAATCAAAATATGGAAAGAATAAATGTTTCGCAATATAATAATGGAGTATATATTCTTAAAATTAGAAATATGGAGACAGGAAAGTCGTGGATTGAGAAAATCGTAAAACAATAAAAAATCAATATATAAAGCAGAAACTGAGATATCAGTTTCTGCCTTTTTTAAATATAATACGATGAAGTTTAGTATTCTTTTTTTGATGTCAGTTTTGATTTTTATTAATTATCAATATTCTTCTGCGCAGATATACAAAATTTATCCTGATGATCCATCTAAAAACTATAGATTTGGACATTTTGTAAATGTATATAATATTCGTGTATTTGTTGGAGTAGCGGCTTCTAAAAATCATAAAAATAGCTCTTATGTTTTTAAGAAAAAAAATAAAAAATGGGTTGAAAAACAAAAATTGGATACCCCTGAACGAAGTATTATAGAAGGAGAAATTATTAAATATGGTTTGATACAAAAAAACGATAAAAAAATAGAATTTTATCAGATTATTTCCGATACTTTTGTATATGTAAAAGATATTTTCCAAACAGAACATTATATTTTTTCATATTCATTCTATGATGATTGGGGTTTTGTTGGCACTGTTATGGATACCTTTTATAATACAAGGACTATATATGAAAATTACTTTCTTCATTATGAAGGAGGAGACTGGAAAATAGAAAAAGTTACTGCGGATACTATAAATGATTATTCTGCATTTCCAAGACAAGAGATTGGAGCTAAAGCAGATATTAACAATAATTATTGCGCTTTTTCACATTTTTCTGTTATTAATTACACAAATGATATTTATAAAGGTGAAGTCTTGATCTATAAATTACAAAACGGCACTTGGGAATTTGTGCAAAAAATTGATAAACCCGAAAATACGGGATATGCATTATCATTATCGCCGGATAATAAGTTTTTAGCAATTCAAGCTTATACAAATAAAACATATATCTATGAAAATATAGATGGATTATTTCAATTGCAGGATTCTATAACTGGTTATTATGATCCATATTTGAATATTCAGGGAAATGATTTGTTATTGGGTAAACCGGGAAAGGAAAAAGGAATAATTGGTCATTTTAAATATAAGAATGGTAATTGGCAAAAACAATCTGATATTCATCCTCCTGATTCAGATATTTATTGTAATGATTTTGGATGGAGTATTGACAGATATGGCGAGACAGTGGTGACAGGAGCATTAGCAGATAACAAATATGGATATCTGTCCGGTGCCGCCTACATCTTCCAAATCCCTGCCCGCGATACCCTGACTGCTGCTATCTGCAAGGGGGAAAGCTATACATTCAATGATACGGTGATATATGATACGGGGCATTATACGGATACCTTGCTTGCATCTTATGGAGTGGATAGCGTGGTACAGCTATACCTTACTGTATATCCCAAAGAGCAGATAGAGATAGATACCGTATTGTGTGATGGCCAGCAACTGATAGTCGGTGATAGTGTACTGACAGAAGAAGGAATATATACAATTACCTTGCAAAATCAATATGGTTGCGATAGTATAGTAACTGCAAAAATAGAATACGATGATATCGAAGTTGTGGATAGTATCACTGCCGACTACGGTTGTCAAAACGGAGAGATAAAACTATCGGTAGAGGGCAACAATCCGCCTTATGCATTCAAATGGAGTGAAGGACAGACAGGAGAATATATCAACGGATTAACGCAAGGTAAGTATGATGTTACCATCACAAGCCATAGCGGTTGTGTGTATGATTATGAATATGAGGTCGGGGATTCCGTAGCATATCTGATCCCCAATGCATTCTTTCCAAGTGGTCAAGAGGAGCTAAATGCTACATTCAAACCCTATACTGCCAAAGATGTGCATATACTTTCTACAGAAATCTATGATCGCTGGGGAGAGAAGGTATTTTCAGGTGCAGAAGATGAATTTTGGGATGGCACTTACCAGGGAAAGATGCAATCTCCCGGAATATATCTGTACCGGATAGTGATAGATTCGCCATGTGGGGAAGAAGTGAAGACGGGGCAGGTGGTGTTGTTGAGGTGATGGGGGTGCAGTGTATCGTCCTGAATTTTCTTGACTCTTATTTTGTCAAAGTTAAACATTTATTTATATTTATTTACAATTAATTTTTGTTCTTTTAGTTTTCCTTTGAAAACCTTTTCTGTCGGCTCATTTTTCTT
>JALVEG010000160.1 GCA_027031145.1 Saprospiraceae bacterium
GTGGGGACAGGGACAATATGCTGATAATGGGGCATTCTGCCGGTGCGCATATTGTCAGTTTGATTTGTACCGATAATACTTATTTGAATAGTGTCGGTTTGAGTGCAAAGATATTCAAAGGTATCATCAGTCTTGATTCTGCCGGTTTTGATGTAGAAAGAGCTATAAATAACACTACTCCCGGAAGTTTGAGTTACCAAATGTATATCAATGCTTTTGGTGATGATAGTCAAATATGGCATAATGCCTCACCTGCATATCATGTTTCGGATGATAATTGCGACAAATGGTTAATCATTTACCGGGGCACATCAAAACGAGTAGCAATTCAAACAGATTTTATAGCAAGTTTAAGATCTATAGGAATAAGTGTTGAAGAATTATTTGCTGTTGATTATTCCCATTCAGGAGTAAATGATGCAATAGGTGACAAAGACGATACTGTAATCAATCCGGTGGTTCAGGAATTTATTAAATATGTGTTTTAATAAACACTCATTTTCCCAATAAAAATATACATGTTTTTTTATGCAGATCAGGAGCTTTGGTCTTTTTCCATTGATAAATTGTCTTTGTTTGGATAAATTCGTTTTCTCCGGTTATTTCCGAAGCTATGCACAATTTTATCTTACCATTTAGAGAATTGAGGATTGTTTCAATGATTCTGTTATTGCGATATGGAGTTTCGATAAAAATATGTGTGGTTTTTCTTGATAAAATATCCTTTTCGATAAATTGTAGTTTTTTCTTCAATTCAGGGGTTTTTACCGGTAAATACCCGTCAAATGTGAAATTTTGACCGTTCAACCCCGATGCGGCAAGTGCAAGGGAAATAGATGAAGGTCCCGTTAAAGGTTTTACTTCAATGCCAAGTTCGTGTGCTTTTGATACAACGAGTGCACCGGGATCGGCAATGCCGGGCATACCTGCTTCGGACATCAATCCAATATCATAACCATCAAGTGCAGGTTTCAGGTATTCATCAGGAATATTTTGGGTATCCCTTTTATCAAGTTCAAAAAATACAAGGTCTTCTATTTTGCTTTGATAACCAGATGCTTTGATATATCTTCTTGCCGTTCTGGCTCTTTCCACGATAAAATATTTGATAGAATGCATTCTTTTTATCACTTCTTCCGGTATGGTTTTTTTGATATTTTCACTGATCGGAGTAGGTATGATAAAAAGAGCCATAGATATAATTTTAGTACAAATTTAGCTTTTTTACAAAAATTATATCAATATTTGCAAAAAAAGTGATTTTATTAAATGAGTGATGATATATTTACATACCGTGATATACAGAAAAAAATATTGTTGGATAAACTAAAAAAATATTGTGCATATCAGGAGAGATGTCATAGCGATGTTGAAGAAAAACTGAAAAAACTAAAAGCAGATGAGGAAATGGCAAATGAGATAATTTCCGAACTTATAACGGAAAATTATCTAAATGAAGAAAGATTTGCTATTGCATATACCAGGGGAAAGCACAGGATAAACAAATGGGGCAGGAACAAGATTAAAAAGGAACTGAAACAAAGAAATATTTCCACATATCTGATAAACAAATCTCTTGAAGAAATAATCGAAACCGAATATTTATCAACACTTAGGCATTTATTGGAAGAAAAAAACAAAACGATCAAAGCAAAAAACATCTTTGAAAGAAAGAAAAAATTGTTTTCTTATGCTTACAGGAAAGGATATGAGAATGAATTGATATCGGATATTGTCGAAGAGATATTATAGGTTTTGGAATATATTAAAATATTGTTAATTTTAAGTTCTTTCCCAATCCCTCTTCAAATATTTTAAAAAGAGTTGAAATTTGAATATCTATTTTCTGTTTTCTAATCTTGATATGTAACTTTTTTAGTACCGGTTCTTTTTGCTAATTCATCCTGTGTCAAATGAGCTTCTTTTCTTGCTTCTTTAATCATTTCTCTAACAATAAAAGATTTAGCTTTTGCTTCAAATTCATTTCTTTTAGAATCGCCCAATTTGTCATAGCTTTTTATCAGTCCGTCCTTTCTGAAATATGAAATGCAACTCCGTTTTTAAATCTTTAGTGCGGTTAAAAAATTTTTCGTATATTAGCATTTCAAAAGCAATCTCTATGAAAAATCTACCAATTGGAATTCAAACATTAAGCAAAATAATAGAAGGAGGCTTTGTTTATGTTGATAAAACCGAAATAGCATATAATTTGATTCAAAATGCGGGTTATTACTTTCTTTCCCGACCGCGTCGATTTGGAAAAAGCTTGTTTTTGGATACTCTCAAAGAGATTTTTGAAGGAAATAAAGAACTTTTCAAGGGATTGTATATTTATGACAAATGGGATTGGGAAGTGAAGTATCCGGTATTGAGAGTGAGTTTGGGATCAGGAGTAATAAAAACAATTGAAAAATTACAACATCAACTAAAAAGTGTTTTAGGGGATATAGAAGAAGATTTGGTTATTGAATGTAAAAAATCTCTAAATGTTAAAGATTGTTTTAAATACTTAATAAAAGAATCATTTAAAAAATACAATCAAAAAGTAGTAATACTTATTGATGAATATGACAAGCCGATACTTGATAATATCACCGACAAGGATATTGCCCGTCAGATGCGGGATGCTATGAAAGACTTTTACGGTGTGATAAAAGATAATGATGCTTATATCCAATTTGTGTTTATCACCGGTGTTAGCAAATTTTCCAAAATGAATCTGTTTAGCGGATTGAATAACCTTGAAGATATTACATTGCATCAGGATTACGGCAATATATGTGGTTATACTCACAATGATTTGCTTACGGTTTTCAAAGAACATTTGGAGGGGGTGGATATGGAAAGAGTAAAACAATGGTACAACGGATACAATTTTTTTGGAGACAAAGTGTATAATCCATTTGATATTTTACTATTTATTTCCAATAAATTTATTTATAAAAGTTATTGGTGGTCCACAGGCAACCCTTCGTTTCTTATAGACTTGATATATTCAAGAGAGTATTCTATTCCCGAAGTGGAAAATTATGAGACTACTGATGAAATGCTTGATAGTTTTGATGTTGATTCCATAAGTTTGGAGATATTGCTATGGCAAACAGGATACCTGACGATAAAAGATACGTTTACTGAACTAAATCGCATTAAATACAGATTGTGTATTCCAAATTGGGAAGTACAATTTACATTAAATGATTTTTTGATTGATGTATTAACAAAACAGAAATTTGAAAAGGTAGCATATCAAAGCAAAATGGGTTCTGCATTGCTTAAAGCAGACTTTGATAAATTGAAAGAGACAATTAGTACACTTTTTAGTTCCATTTCATATTCCAATTTCACAAACAACAAGATATATAAATATGAGGGCTATTATTCCAGTGTAATGTACGCTTATTTTGCCAGTATCGGTATGGAAATGATCCCTGAAGATACCACCAATAAAGGCAGAATTGACCTAACTCTGAAATATGAAGACAAAGTATATGTCATAGAGTTCAAAATGTCAGAAAAAGCAACAGGAGAAGCTTTGAAACAAATAAAAAGAAAAAATTATGCTGAAAAATATCTTGATTATCCCAATATTTACTTGATAGGTATCGAATTCAGCCGTAAGGAAAGAAACGTAGTGGGATTGGATTGGGAAAAGGTATAAATATTTCACTATTTCAGGCAGACATTATTTACTATGTTCATAAATAGCTTGCAGTCCTTTTTTATCTATTATTTCTATTCTTTTGCCATAGACTTTTATCAGTCCGTCTTTTCTGAATTCGGAAATAACCCTGATCACTGTTTCAATCGATAAACCGGTGTATTGTGCTATTTCTTTTCTTGAAACGGGGAGATCAAATCCGTAAGTAAAGTATATTTCTTCCTGAAAGAATAAAATCACTCGTGCTATTTTACCGTACATTGACCTGCCGAGCAGGTCCAAAGAATCGGATATGATTTTATTTGCCGTTCTGGTAGTAGTCTGTATTATTCTGTTGGCAAAGTCTCCATTGGTCTTGACCAAATTGTTGATAATACTCAGATCAAATACACAAATAATACTTTTTTCAAGAGTTGTAACGGAATAACTATAAGTTTTTTCAGCAAAAATATTATGAATACTAACAAAATCCATAGGTTTTCCGAAACTTATAATTTGTGTTTTACCGGTATCGTCTGTTTTATGTAGTTTAATCAACCCTTCTTTTAAATATTTGAAACTTTTAATTTCATCTCCCTGACGAATAAAAGTAACCCCTTTAGAGAGCAATAGCTCCGTTCTGGCACCACAAAAACCATCCAATTCATTACTCATCAGAGTCTCGTAAAATATTGTCCTTATATGACAATTGTTACAACTGCATTGCATTATTCAATTTTTTTTCAAGGTAAATATATGACAAATATCATAAAGAATACTATGTCATATCAAATTATTATATGTTTTGTCATACCGGATATACTTTTGCTTAAAATAAAATTTTAAAAAATGAAAAAAATAGTAATACTTGGTGCAGGAACGGCAGGAACTATGATGCTGAATAAACTGCATAATATTTTGGATAAAGAAGAATGGGAATTGACGATTGTCGATGAATATAAAACCCATTATTATCAACCCGGATTTTTATTTATTCCTTTTGGTATTTACAAAAAACAGGATGTAATCAAACCTAAATATGATTTTTTCCCTTCAGGGACAAATGCTATTTTCAGTAAAATAGACAAAGTTGATGGAGACAATAACAAAGTTTATTTGGAAAACGGTAAAGTGTTGAATTATGATTTTTTGATTATTGCTACAGGAACTCAAACCAGACCGGAAGAGACTCCGGGGTTGAAAGACAAATTATGGTATAAAGATATTTTTGATTTTTATACTATTGAAGGTGCAGTAGCACTTCATAAAAAATTAAAAGACTGGGAAGGTGGTGAATTGGTATTATGTATTTCGGAAGTTCCATACAAATGTCCTGTTGCTCCACTTGAATTTGTATTTCTTGCTGAAGCATATTTTACCGAAAAAGGTATCAGGGATAAGGTTAATATCACTTATGTAACTCCGATGTCAGGAGCGTTTACAAAACCGGTTGCAACAAAAATGTTGAGTGAATTGCTTGAGGAAAAAAATATTAAGATCATTCCTGATTTTTATCTTGAAAAAGTCGATAACGAAAATAAAAAGCTGGTTTCTTATGATGAAAGAGAAGTTCCATTTGATCTTTTGACCATTGTTCCGGTAAATATGGGTAATGATATGGTTGAAAGAAGCGGATTGGGTGATGATATGAATTTTGTCAGAACGGATAAATTCACAATGCAATCTCAAGACTTCGACAACATCTTTGTTTTGGGTGATGCTGCTAATATTCCTACTTCAAAAGCAGGATCGGTAGCGCATTTTGCCGGAGAGATATTAACTGAGAATCTATTAAGTGCCATTGAGGGACGACCACTGACTGCCAAATTCGATGGACATGCCAACTGTTATATCGAAACAGGATATGGCAAAGGTGCTTTGATCGACTTTAATTATGATACGGAACCACTACCGGGTACATTTCCATTACCGGGAATAGGACCTTTCGGATTATTGAAGAATACCAAGATCAATCATTATGGTAAAATAATGTTCAGATGGATATATTGGCACATGTTGTTGAAAGGCAGAGAATTGCCGATAGAGGCAAATATGACTATGGCAGGAAAGAAAAAAGAACTAATTTAAATCAAGGATCATGGAAGATAAAAATATTAATTCACGTATAGATGCTCTTGAAAATAAAATTGACCTTATCCTGGAGTATGTCAATCAACAAAGATTGAGTGCAACTGTTGTGGAGGATTTGACAGGAGACCTGGCTATAATAGGCAAGGATTTCTATGATACTGCCGTAGAAGAGCTTGATAAAAGACAAGTGGAAATAGATCCCGAAGAGGTAACTGATCTTTTAATTTCATTTGCAAGAAATATCAAACATTTCAAGGTTTTGATGAATACTCTGGAAATGGCATTTGACCTTATGGATGAAATTGGACCTATGGCAAATGAAGCTATCATCGATTTCACAAAGCAACTGGCTATATTTGAGCAAAAAGGATATTTCGCTTTCTTTAAGGATATTTTCCCTATTATTGATAATATAATTGCAGGCTTGACACCAAAAGACATGAAAGATTTGGCTGATAATATTATGGTTATTATAAATACAGTAAAAGATATGACACAGCCAGAAATGCTTAAATCAATTGATAATGCAGTAAAAGTCTATGGTAGCCTTGAAACAGAAAATATCCCGTCTTACTCCCTATGGAGATTTTTGAGGGAAATAAACAGTCCCGAAATGAAAAAAGCTATGGGATTCGGTTTGACATTTTTGAAAAATATGTCGAAAAATATTGAAAATCAAAATTAATTAATCTATAAAATTTTAAAAATCATGAAGGAATTAAATATTAACGGAGTAACAGTACAATTGGATGATGAAGGTTATTTGACAGATTCATCTCAATGGAATGAAGATATTGCAAAATCACTTGCTAAAGAAGATGGTATTGACCTGACAGACAAACACCTTGAAGTATTAAAATATCTTAGGGATGTTTTTAATAAAGGAGAAACATTAACCATCAGAAAAGTTGGTAAATCGGGAATTGTAGATATTAAAGAATTTTACAAATTATTTCCCAAAGGACCTTTGAAATTAGCATCAAAATTTGCCGGATTAGCCAAGCCTTCGAGCTGTGTATAGCAGTAAATACTTGCTTTGAATTTGAAACCTATTTAATAAAAATAAAAATAAAATCATGGAAAAAGAAAAAAAACCTTTGGAAAAAGTATGTATTATTTGTGCCAAGGGGAATCTTGAAGATGTAATGGCAGCACTTGTTATGGCTAATGGTGCTGTAATGGAAGGAATCGAAGCAAAGTTGTTTTTTACTTTCTTCGGTCTGGATGCCATTACAAAAAAATACATGAATAAATTGCACACGGCGACTGTCGGTAACCCTGCAATGAGAATGCCCGGTGGATTGCCATTCCCTACTTTATTGGGGGCATTACCCGGAGTCGAAGCAGGAGTGACAGCGATGATGAAAAAAGGAATGGAAAAATTGGACATACCACCTGTTGATGAATTTTTGGAAATGTTTACTGCCGGTGGAGGTGAAGTATATGCTTGTAAACTTGCAGTTGAAATGTTTGGTCTTAAAAAAGAAGACATGTGGGATGATGTTATAGATATTATTACCATAGGTCAGTTTTATGAATTGGCTGATGGTGACAGAACACAGATTATCTTTACATAGTATTTCATTGAAATATTCAATAGTTTTAATAGTAGTGGTAAGTGTCATGATCTTTGTATTGTGGCACTTATTTTTTGTATCTACACAAGTAGAATCATTTTTTTATTAAATACACTTTTTTTAACTATTTTTTTAAGTTCCCTCATTTTTTCATTATTTTGTTTTTTGAAAATAAATGAAGAAAATAAATGAAGAATATCCCTTTTAAACAAATTGTAGATAAATTTGGCACTCCTCTCTATGTTTATCATGGTGAACATATTGAAAAACAATATGCTAAGCTGAAAGAAGCTTTTAAGGAAATAGATTTAAGGATTCATTATGCTATGAAAGCAAATGAAAATATTGAGATTTTAAAGATCATTAAAAATTTAGGTGGTGGTATAGATGCTGTTTCTACTAATGAGGTTGACAGAGCCTTTGGTGTTGGTTTTAAACCTGAAGATATTGTTTTTACTCCCAGTTGTGCTTCTGTGAGTGAAATTATCTATGCTTTGGATAAAAAAGTAAATGTACATATCGGTGCTATAGAGTATTTTCCTTTATTGGGAAATAAGTTGAAGGGTAAAAAAATCGGTTTAAGAATCAATCCCGGGGTCAGTATTGGAGGAAATCAAAAAATCGCTACTTCTCATTCCGATTCAAAATTTGGGATTCCGGTAATATTTCTAGAAAAAATAAAAAAATATCAAAAAGAATATGGATTTGTTGTAAATAGTCTCCATGTCCATGCCGGTTCAAATATTTCAAATGTAGAAGACCTGAAAAATTCTATTGATAATTTTTTCAAGTACACGACGATATTTGATAATCTGGAATATCTTGACGTTGGTAGTGGATTAAAGATAAAGTACAAAGAAGATGACAAGGAAATTGATCTTGAATCCTATGCTGCTCACATAAAAAGTAAATTGAAAGAATACAAACTAAATTTGAAAATTAAGATAGAACCGGGAAAATTCCTTGTTGGAAATTCGGGATATCTTGTGACAACTGTCAATATAATCAAACAGGGATACAAAAAAACATTTGCAGGACTCAATTCAGGATTCAATCATCTTATCAGGCCTATGTATTATGAAGCTTACCATGAGATAGTAAATATCAGCAATCCCGGAGGCAAATTGAAAAAGTATGATATTGTAGGTCAATTATGTGAAGAAGACACATTTGCTTATAACCGTAAGATAAACGAATTGAGAATAGGCGATATAGTCATCATTAAATCAGCCGGAGCTTATGCTGCATCTATGTCTATGGATTATAATCTCAGGGCAAAACCAAAAGAAATCTTATTTAAAAATGGAAAATTATATTTAATGTAACTACTCAGGTAGGGTGCTTTTGAGATGAAAAAATCAGATTTTTTTGTCAGATGAAGCTTATTTTTTGAAGGCATAACTTGTCCCGCAAAAAGGCGGGAGTGGGGCTACATCGAAAAAAATAACTGAAATATGGCAAAAATAGAGATTTTTTCAATCAAAATGACTCTACGTGAGTAGTTACTATTTAATCTAAAAAAATTATTATGGAAATTATTCAATTAATCAACTTTGAGTTAATCAATTCTAATTTAAAGGAAGAATGGAAAAAAATGTCAGATCAAATTTCAGCCGGTCTTCAAGGTGAAGATGGCTTTATTTACAGGGATTCTGCTATTGACGAAAATGGAAAAGTGTATTGTATTTTGAAATGGGAAAGCAAGGAAAAAGCAGAAGCCTCCCGGAAGAGGATGCAAAAAAAATATCAGGATGCTATGGAGGCATTTGCAAAAATAGCAAATATGGATACTATGACTTCTGAGGTTTTACAGATTGTATAAACCTAAATCATTTGATCTAAAAGATTTAAAACAAAAAAAGAGCGTATGTTCCCATACACTCTTTTTTTATTATATAATTATAATTTCTATTTCAAGTTTTTCTTGATTGAATACAATTTATGTACATCCGGAGTAACAACAAATTCAATTCTTCTGTCATAAGCATGAGCATCTTTTCCTTCCATCAATTCACCTGTTGTATATTGGTCAGCTCTACCTGCACCTGATAATTGTTTTCCGTTAACACCTTGTGAGATCAAATATCTTACTGCATTAACAGCTCTGGCTGAACTCAATCCCCAGTTATCTTTGAATTTGTATCTTGTTCTTCTTACCGGATCAGGATCTGTATGGCCTTCTACCAAAACATCCATTTTTGGATTTTTCTTAAAGATCTCAGCCATCATATCCAAAACATTCTTTCCATCTTTACTGATTCTGTCATCTCCTTTTTTATAAAGGATCCTGTTTGGAAGAGAAATATAAAGTTTATCAAACTTCTGGATAATCTTTAATCCTGAGTTATCAATAGTACTAAATGCATCTTTAATATCGTTTTCCAATTTTGCCAATGCCTTAGCTTTTTCTTCTGACATGTTTTTATATTTCATCATGTCACTTTTAGTAGTACTAAGATCTGAAGAAAGTTTGTTAACCTGACTTGTCAAATCAGCTTCCTTTTCACTACAGCTTTTTTTAAGGTCCATCAATTGCTTTTCATAACTCTGAGCCATAGCATCTTTATCAGCTTGTAATGCTTTGTATTTTTTTGATGAAACACATGAACTTAAAAGCACTGATCCTACTAATAACAAAACTACGATTTTTGAAAATGTTTTCATTTTTTTTACTTTATGTTAATTAATAATAATATTCACATTGCGAAATTAATAAAAAAAATAATTGCAAGCATTATTTTTATGAAAAAAAAATAACTTTTTTAATAAAATTTAGAATATTAACGAATAAGAAAGTAATAATTATTTATTTTACCTAAAATAATTGTAATTTAGCATCTTTGTCCTCAATTAAAATTTAACACATGAATCATAGAGTAATTATTGAACCTTTTAAAATAAAAACAGTAGAAAAAATCAAAATGACTACTGAATCCGAAAGGAAAGATCTGATAGAAAAAGCACATTATAACACTTTTCTTTTAAGTGCTGAAGATGTTATTATAGATCTGTTGACAGATAGCGGAACATCAGCTATGAGCGCAGATCAATGGGCGGGAATATTAAAAGGAGATGAGAGCTATGCGGGCGCAAAAAGTTGGTACAAAATGCGTGATGCCATAAAAGATATGACAGGATATGAATATATCTTACCAACTCATCAGGGAAGAGCAGCAGAACATTTGCTGTATGGAAGGATAGGAGGAAAAGGAAAAGTATTTCTGTCCAATACGCATTTTGATACAACCAGAGCAAATATTGAATATTCCGGTGCAACAGCAATAGATTGCCCTATACCCGAAGGATTGATCCCTGATTATGATCATCCTTTTAAAGGTAATATGGATGTTGAAGCTCTTGAAAAAAATATTTTGAAATACGGTAAAGAAAATATAGCTGCGGTAATTCTTACTGTTACCAATAATAGTGGAGGAGGTCAACCGGCAAGTTTGAAAAATGCCAGAGAAGTGGGAGAAATATGTAAAAAATATGACATTTTGTATATTTTAGATTCTTGTAGAATAGCTGAAAATGCATATTTTATCAAGCAAAGGGAAGAGGAAGCAAAAGACATGAGCTATATCGAAATAGCCCGTGAAATGTTTTCTTATGCTGATGGTACGGTAATGAGTGCTAAAAAAGATGCATTGGTAAATATGGGAGGATTTCTTGCTCTTAAGGATGATAAACTTTTCAATAGCCTTATGACAACCCTTATCGTTACCGAAGGATTTGCTACTTACGGTGGATTATCAGGAAGAGATATGGAAGCAATAGCGATAGGGCTAAAAGAAGTATTCGAACATGATTATCTGCATTACAGAATAAGAAGTACTACATACTTGGGTGAAAAACTCAAAGATATGGGAATTTCCGTTATTAGTCCTATTGGTGGTCATGCCGTTTATATTGATGCCAAGGCATTTTATCCTCATATGTCGGTAGAACAGTTTCCCGGACAGGCTCTGGCTATAGAAATGTACAAACTCGGAGGAATCAGAGCCGTTGAGATCGGTTCGGTTATGTTCGGCTCTAAAGATAATAATGGTAATTTTTTTCCTGCAAAAATGGAACTGGTGCGTATGGCGATTCCAAGACGTGTTTATACTCAATCTCATATAGATTATGTCGTTGAAGTATTTGCAGAGCTGATAAAACACAAAGATAAGGTCAAAGGATATAAGATCATCTGGGAACCTGAGTTCCTGCGTCATTTTACGGCACACTTTGAGCCGGTGGGATAGTGTCAGCAGAGGTGAGAGGTGAGTTGTGAGTTGTCAGTTGTCAGTTATTAGTGTGGTGAGTAGTTGAGTGATGTTTTTTCAGGTGGTGGAAGTTTTATGTTTAAGGATTTTCTTTCTGATTTTCTTGTATTATTTGGCAAGAGGTGATTTTCAATTACGAATTACAAATGAGCAAATGAGCAATTAGAATCTGATTTCGCTAATAGCTGCGGCTGATGAAAAAACCCCGTTAGGGGCGACATTATGGTAGCAACCCAATGAATAAAATCCTATAATTTATCCCTTCTTTTCAATGTAAAAACCGGCAAGAACACTACAATCGCAATAAAAGAGAACACCAATCCGCCGATAGTACCTGCTGCCAATGAATACCAAAAAACATCATTTTTACCGATCAATATAAATGGAATAAAACCCAATAAAGTAGATAATATAGTAAGGGTAATCGGGAATATTTTGTATTTGAATGCCAATAAATACAGTAATTTTCTATTATAAGCAGGGTGTGTTTTTCGCAATTGATTAAATTCATCCAAAATATAAATGGAGGAGTTTACGGTTATTCCGCTAAGGAGAATAAAACTCGCTATTCCGCCCTGATCAAAACTGATATCAAAGTAGTAGAAAGTAAGAAACAGTCCGATAAAAGATATTGGTATTACGCTTAAAATAACAAATGCCTGCTTAAGGTTTTCGAATAATATTGAACAAATAAATATTATTATTACTATAATCAGGAACAATAAAAACACATACTGCTGTTTACTTTTTTTATTAAAAAAAATATAATTAGCCCTGTCAAATTTATAACCCAAGGGTAAAATAGCATTAAATTTCTTTAATACTTTATTCAGATATTTAACTCCGAAAGCTCTTGAACCCGTATATTGATATTCTACCCTGATAAGATATTCCTGATTTTCTTTGTAGATATTTTCTTGTTCAGGTTCTTTATTGATATTCGATATTTTATTGAGTTTAAGTGGATGGTTATTGTTTCCAACCATGCTGTTTTTCAGATGCCAGATATCAAATCTGTTCGATTCCTCAGATGTAAATCTAACAGGGATGTATCGCCCTTCGATAAATAAATTCATATCAGGGGAATTTGATACGGTAAGTTCTTTTATATCATGATGAATATCAATAGGAGTATTATCATTCAATACAAGATTTTCTTTATTAAGCATCAATCTGTATTGTGATGGTTGAGGGCGATACCACATGCTATTATCACGAATTACAATATCTTTTACACGTGGATGTTCTTTAAGCATCTTTTTAAGTGTATCTGCCCATATTTTCAATTTGTCATAATTATATCCTCTACCTTGTAAACGGAAATCAAAATGACCCATCGGACTCATTTTATTATAAAATCCGTCACCAACACCATAAATATTCCATCTGATCCCACCCTGATTCAATGCTTTTTTTATCAGTTTGGATTTCAAAACAAAAGGAAAGACACTCTTTTCATATTGTTGCTTGAAAATTATTTCAACATTGGCAAAATCCCCACTGTAAATATTGGTAATAAACTTATCTATTTCATCGAATCGCTTTAGATAGTTTTCTATTTGCAAAATAGCTTCGTTCATTTGGTTTATAGTTGCTCCTTTTTCCATTGAAGCGGATACATATAATTTTGTTTGTTGTTTTTGCCCGAAATATGATTTATCAAATACATAATAGGAGAATAATCTGAAAGTTCCTCCTAGATATTTGTCTGTATATGGTCTGATATTGTTCAAATACCATTCATTTCCCAAAGTTTTATTATATATTATTTCATAAAAATGTTTCGGATCCTTTATTTTGTCAGGAAGCAGGAATAAGGGAATACCAAATGCTAAAATACCGGCTAAAATTATCACTTTTTTATACCTGACCAACAGATTTAAACTCCCGGCATAAAGCTTAAATAATCTGGTGAAAACAGATTTTCTCTTTTTCGGGGATTTCAAATGTGTTTTTTCGATTATTGCCGGTATGTAAAACAATGCTATTACCAATGAAACCCCAAGATTGATAATCAACACCAGAGCAAAATCTATCAGATTCAATTTTAATTTGTCATAAAGGAAAAATATCACACTCAATGCTCCTAATGTTGTCATTGTTGATGCCAAAATAGGTATAAAAACCTTTCTGTTTTTCAAAATCCTGATATGATCCGTCATGACGATAATATTGTCAATGATCAATCCCAAAGAAATGGTCATACCTGCAAGTGAATACAAATGCAATTCGACATTAAACGCCCTGTATAACAATAAAGATAAACTTATATTGACAATAATACCCGTGATGATGATAAATAAATACTTGAAACTAAAACTGACCAGCAATACAAATATCAAAAGAATCAGTATTGTATAAAGAGATCTTTTGTATATTTTGTCAAGTTCTTTTTTCAGGTATTCAGTAGTATCGTATATTTTAATTATTTGGAAATTTGTTGGTTCTTTTTCCGAAAGTTCTTTTATTTTTTCTTTTATTTTCTTTGCCAGATCGATTGTATTTGTGTTTTTTTC
>JALVEG010000161.1 GCA_027031145.1 Saprospiraceae bacterium
AACATACTTATACTTCCGGCTCTGTATTGAATTCCCTGAGGAAATGATATGGTCACACCGGCATTATCAGCAGCGTCATCTGTTATCACAATACGTACTTCATTGGTCATATCATCACTATTATAGCAGGCAATTACATCCTTATTGATAAGAGGAGAACCTGAATTTGAAGTATATTGAATATTTACCTGAGAAAATACATTTGGCATAAATGTAAAAACAGAAAACAGAATTATTAGTAATTTCTTAAAATTTTTCATGCGTTTAAATTTTCAGGATAATTATTAGTTGTATCCTATTTTAGTAATATCTTTTTTAAATATTTTTTATTTTTTATATAAATCACCAAATAGTAAATACCATTTGGTTCATTTGACAAATCAATAGTATTTATTTTATTATTAAATACTTTTATGTATTTCGTCAATTTACCTAATGAATTGTAAATGCAAAGATTAGTGGAACCGTTCATATATTTAGGTAAAATGACAAACAATTTATCTTGTACGGGATTTGGAAACACAACAATATCGCTTCCTTTTTCTATATTATTAATTTCAATACTGATAATATCCGAATATTCAGGTTTTATCCCGTTCCCTTCAATTTTCAATCTATAATAAATAGTTCCTAATTTGGATATGTTATCCAAGTAATTATATATTTTTTTATTTCCTAATATTTTCACTATTCCTATACTTCTCCAATCCATACCATTTAAAGATTTTTCAATAGCAAAATTATTATATCTTAAATTTGATTCTTCAGAATATTCCCAAGACAATAAAATTCCGGTTGTCCTCCTGGTACAGGAAAAATTATCAATACCCGTTAATGCCAAATCGTATTGATTTTCATAAAGACCAATATCAGCCGCCTGTCCGTGAGGAATAGTATTGCCTTCATAATCTTCTGTTGCCAAAGGCATAACAGCCGCATCAACGCATGGAGAATTCTCCGGAATATGATAGTCTTCATTATTTTCATCTGCAAATAAAGGATCATTAGATATATTATCAATAATTTCATGATTATGTGTACCATTTTGGCCATTGAAACCTGAAACATTATAAGTATTGCCGTAATAATAGATTGTCTGTCCTGTATTGGAACAGAAGATCAAATTGTTTAAAAAATGATTTCCATCATTTGAATAAGTATTGAAATCCGTTTCAATACTCAATCCCCTATTGCTATAATCCGTACCGCAATTGAACATAATATTGTTTCTGAAATAATTGTCAGTCACATCACCGTCACTATTATTTCCGGATAAAAACACGCCGGCGGCTTCACAATCAATCATAATATTATTTTCAATTATATTTCCATAGACTTTTGAATAATAACCCTGCAATGAAATGGCATGTCCTACTTTCCAATCTTTAAGAGGAGAATTGATCGTATGTTTAAATATATTGTGGTGAATATGGTTTTCATGTCCGTTTAACTGACTCTGTACCGAAGTATTTTTTATAACATTGTCATATATCTCATTATGATGACAATATCCGTCAATGGCAATTCTGCCGCCATAAGCCAAATCCGGAGAAACAATGGTATTGTGATGAATTTTATTATCTCTCACTTCTTGTCCCTCTACCGGCTGTTCATTTTCAATAGGCGCAAAGATATTTATATTAGCATGACAATAGTTTTTGATAAAACTGTTCTTTAGTTCACAATTTCTTGTATTTCTCCTAAAGAGTACTCCTTCTCTCGGACCCCGGTTGCTTTTTCCACTTTGAGTTCCTGCATTGGAATAATCAAAAGTATAATATGTATTTATATTGCAGTTATCTATTATATTAAATTCGTTTTTTTGCCAATCAACTCCATTGGGTTTATAACAGGTCATTTCTATACCGTAATTCGCATATTTACCGACATCCAAATTCAACAAATGAATATGCGAACATGAATAAATGGTAACACAAGCCAAATTGCTGCCAATAAATTCCAAGCCATCAAATATAATATAATGAACATCAAATAACTCCAGAGCATAAGCTTTAGCAGTCATTGTAAAAGTCGAATTATTAGGGTCATCAATAGAATACAGATACAATTTATCCTGGTTATCATTGGAGTCTTTTTTGCCCCAGTACCACTCAACCAAATCAGGTATATTGGTACCAAGTTCATCAAAATAACCTGAAGCTGCATCCAGTATTTCCACTCCGTTTTTTAAAACTCTTTTTGGATTATCCGTAAATTCAGTATTGTACCAAATATTGCCCGAATCATGAGTCCAAGTCAAATTATAATCTTGCAAAACATTAATCTGTGGTTTATCTCCACTCCCATATGCACCTACATAGATATAGTTCCCGGCAGAACCTGATGAGCTCAAATACATTCTTTCATGCCAAACTTCACCTTTTTTCAGTAAAATAGAATCACCCGGTTGGAAATTGTAATTTTCTATTTTTGACAGGGTTTTCCAGGCTGATGTTTGACTAGTACCTGAATTGGAATCATTACCATTAGTATAATCAATATAATATGTGACAGCAAAAAGTCGAATGCTTAGAAAAATCAATAAAAAAATAAATAAATTTTTCATATTATATTAATTATAATATATTTAGGACATTATATCACGCAAAGATATATTAAATATTAATAATATACATAATAATTTATATATATATTAATACTTTATTCTTGTATTAACCTGCATTAGCAGATAATGTAACTACTCAGGTAGGGTGCTTTTGAGATGAAAAAAAACGATTTTTTTGCCAGATGAAGCTCATTTTTTGAAAGCATAACTTGTCCCGCAAAAAGGCGGGAGTGGAGCTACGTCAAAAAAAATAGCTGAAATATGGCGAAAAAAGAGGTTTTTTCAATCAAAATGATTCTACCTGAGTAGTTACAAATTATAAAAAGTCGAAAGGAAAGCATTTATCTGTCAATCTTTTGAATATGGATTTTGAAACAAATGCCGTATTTTCTTCTTTTTTTAAGATAATAGTTCTATTTTATTGTACTTTTTTGTGATTTTATCGGTAAATAATAAATAAATCAAAGGATTTAATAATTTTTCACCTATAAAAAAGCCTTGATCAACAATATTTTGCATTTTTTGTATTAACTTTGTAATCAAAGCATTAAGATATTTAATATTTAAAACCGCATTAATAAAACTAATAATTAATGTTTATTTGAGCAATGACAGTGACTCCGGATATTTAATAATTTCTAAACTGTTTTAAAATGTTAGCTCAACCGGATAAAATCCGGAAAAAAGGAAATAAAAAACCAATTTTATTTCTTAAAAACCAATTGGCAATATCCGCCACAAAATACCTGCATTTTACGGATATTAAGGACATTTTTGGTCTTAAAATCAAAAGCAATCCTATAAAAATAAAAAAGAGAGACAGATTATTAAATCAATCTTTCAGTCACCACTTAAATTATCCCCATTTGTCAAAAAATAAATATTTTATTACATCATATAAAACCTTTAAAAATGAAAAATATTAACTCAACACCCGGCAGTAATCAAAATATCTATGTTATGATAAGATTTTTGATTCTTTCTACTTTGATACTTTTTCCGCTATTTGCTCAAACTCAGAATGTGGGAATTGGAACTACCACACCGGCAGCTTCTTCAAAACTGGAGATTGTTTCTTCGGACAAGGGAATCCTAATCCCCAGGATGACAGAAGCTCAACGCGATGCTATTTCTTCTCCTGCAGAAGGATTATTGATATATCAGACAGATGGAGACAAGGGATTTTATTTTTACACGGGAAGTGCTTGGAAAACCATAGGATTTGAGGTGATAAGTATTGATGATCTAAAAGACGGCATTTCGGATCCTTCTTCGGGATATAACGTTTTCTTAGGAGAGGGCTCCGGTATCAACAATACGGGATCTAAAAATACTGCAACAGGATATAATTCCCTTTCTAATAATATTGCGAGTGATTTTAATTCCGCTTTTGGTTATGGCTCATTATATAATAATAAAGCAGGAAGTGGAGCAACTGCCATTGGATATCAATCAATGCATTTTACCAATAATACAACATCGGCTTTTGATAATCATAATGTAGCTATAGGATATCAAGCTTTAAGAGGTTCCCCAACTCCAGCTGATAATACCGGAAATTATAATACCGCAGTAGGTAGAGAATCTATGGTGAATAACACAATAGG